>DAOVYA010000300.1 GCA_030635865.1 Gammaproteobacteria bacterium
ATTGAAGGTTCCTACGCCTTTGGCTGGATGCGCACCGAGACCGGTGTGCACCGCCTGGTGCGAAAGTCACCGTTTGACTCAGGTAACCGCAGGCATACCTCGTTTGCCGCGGTGTTTGTAGCCCCGGAAATTGATGACGACATTGATATTGATATAAACCCTGCAGACTTGCGCATCGATGTGTACCGTGCCAGCGGTGCAGGCGGTCAGCATGTGAACCGAACAGAATCAGCAGTGCGCATCACGCATGAACCGACGGGGATAGTTGTGCAATGCCAGAACGACCGCTCCCAGCACAAGAACAAGGCCACCGCGATGAAGCAGCTCAAGTCAAAACTCTATGAGCTGGAAATACAGAAACGCAGTGCCGATCAGCAGGCCCTGGAAGAGACCAAGTCGGATATCGGCTGGGGCAGTCAGATCCGTTCCTATGTACTGGACCAGTCACGCATCAAGGACCTGCGTACCGGGGTGGAAACCGGGAACACCCAGGCGGTGCTGGACGGGGACCTGGACATGTTTATCGAGGCCAGCCTGAAATCCGGTTTGTAGAGGCCGGTTACTGCAGTAAGATATATCGAATGTTGCCCGTGTGATTACCATGACAGAAAAAGACGAAAATTCACTCATCGCCCAAAGACGTGCCAAGCTTGATGCCCTGCGCGAGCGCGGCAATTGCTTTCCGAACGATTTCCGCCGCAATGCCATCGCAGGCGAGCTGCACGCGGAATACGATGAAAAGGAGAACGAGGCACTCGAGGCGGAGCCGATCCGGGTCAAGGTAGCCGGACGGCTCATGGCTAAGCGTGTCATGGGTAAGGCCAGTTTTGCGCAGTTGCAGGATATGTCCGGCAGGATTCAATTGTTCCTGCAGCGTGACGCACTGCCGGAGGGTGTTTACCAGGATTTCAAGAGCTGGGACGTTGGCGACATCATCGGCGCAGAAGGTGTGTTGTTCAAGACAAAGACCGGGGAGCTCTCCGTGCGTGCGGACACACTTCGTATCCTGACGAAATCGCTGCGGCCTCTGCCGGAGAAGTTTCATGGCCTGTCAGACCTTGAAACCCGCTATCGGCAGCGCTACGTGGACCTTATTATGAACGAGGTATCACGCAAGACCTTCCGGATGCGCAGCCAGATTATCCAGTACATCCGCCAATACCTGGATGCGCGTGATTTCCTGGAGGTTGAAACCCCGATGATGCAGGGAATTCCCGGCGGGGCGGTCGCACGGCCATTTACAACCTTTCACAATGCGCTGGATATGGATCTATTCCTGCGTATTGCGCCTGAACTGTACCTGAAGCGCCTCGTGGTGGGTGGTTTTGAGAGGGTTTACGAGATCAATCGGAATTTCCGTAACGAAGGGCTGTCAACCCGGCACAATCCCGAATTCACCATGCTGGAATTCTACCAGGCCTATGCGGACTACCATGAGCTGATGGACCTGACAGAAGACCTGTTGCGGTCAATGGCAGAGAAGCTGCACGGCAATGCCATGATCGAGTACCAGGGCAAGCAGTATGATTTTGGCAAGCCATTTCGGCGCATGAGCGTTCATGATTCAATCCTGCATTTTAACCCCGAACTTTCTGCCGAAGATATTGATGATCTGGACAAGGCAAGAGCAGTTGCCGACAAGCTTGGGCTTCCGCTAAAAGACAGTTACGGGCTGGGCAAGGTACAGATCGAGATTTTTGAGAAGACCGTGGAAGGCCGACTCGACGAGCCTACTTTCATTACTGCCTACCCGACCGAGGTATCTCCGCTGGCGCGACGCAATGATGCAGACCCGTTTGTTACCGACCGGTTTGAATTCTTTGTCGGTGGCCGTGAAATTGCCAACGGGTTTTCCGAGTTGAATGATGCTGAAGACCAGGCGGAACGCTTTCGCCAACAGGTCGAGGACAAGGATGCCGGTGACCTGGAGGCCATGCATTTTGATGCAGATTATATTCGTGCGCTGGAGCACGGCATGCCGCCGACCGCAGGTGAGGGGATTGGTATTGACCGCCTGGTTATGCTGTTTACCGATTCACCCTCGATCCGTGATGTGTTGCTGTTTCCACACATGCGGCCGGAGTCCTGAGTAAACAGTGGGCAGACCACGTTTTTGACTGTCTTGCCTTTTCAGATATAAGTGGTCTCCCCCCTGTCCCCCCAAATTCTGCGGAAGGTTCTTTATGGATAAACTCAAAAGTTTTTTGAAGACCTCTTTGCTGGGTGGCGTGGTGGTTATACTGCCGATCGCCATTCTGGTATCGGTGACACTTTGGCTGTTCAATCTTATATCAGGATTGATCGAGCCATTAACCCGGTTTCTGATAAAAGACTCGCAACTTAATGAGTATATAGCTGAATTTGTCGTAATCAGCCTGATTCTGGCTACCTGTTTCTTTGTCGGGGTACTGGTACGGACCCGCCTCGGCGGGTTTCTATACCGTATTATCGAGAGCCGCATCCTGAAACTGGCGCCCGGTTATTCCATGATCAAGGAAACCGTGATCCAGGTGTTCGGGAGCAAGAGTGAATCGCCATTTTCCTCGGTTGCACTGGCGCAGATATTTTGTAATGAAACGCAGGTAACCTGCTTTATTACCGATAAGCATGAGAACGGGATGTATACACTGTTTGTTCCGACGGGGCCCAACCCGACCTCGGGACTGATCTATCACCTGGATGAAAAGTATGTACACCCGATAGATATTCCGGTGCAGGATGCGATGCGTTCAATCATTAGCTGTGGAGCCGGTACTGCAAAATTACTGCGGAAATACGGTCCTGCCACCCGACCTGATTAACAGACCCGTTACGACTGTTTCTGTG
>DAOVYA010000047.1 GCA_030635865.1 Gammaproteobacteria bacterium
TGACCATGCTTATCAAGCTGGCCTTCTACAAACTGTCCGAGACCAGTTACCGTTCCATGGCCAACATGCGCAAGTTGACCCCGCGTCTGAAGTCACTGAAGGAGCGCTATGGCGATGACCGCCAGAAGCTCAACAAGGCCATGATGGAACTGTACAAAAAGGAAAAGATCAATCCACTCGGTGGTTGCCTGCCGATCGTGGTGCAGATCCCGGTATTTATTTCCCTCTACTGGGTGTTACTGGAAAGTGTCGAGTTGCGCCAGGCACCGTTCATGCTGTGGATCACCGACATGTCTGCGCCGGACCCATTTTATATCCTGCCCCTGTTAATGGGTGCCACCATGCTTATTCAGCAGCGGCTGAATCCCGCGCCCATGGACCCGATCCAGGCCAAGGTAATGATGGCGCTGCCGGTCGTGTTCACCGTGTTCTTCGCCTTCTTCCCGTCAGGCCTGGTGCTCTACTGGGTGGTCAACAACACCCTCTCCATCGCCCAGCAGTGGGTGATCACCCGGCGTGTCGAGGCGGGCGGAAAGTAGTCCTGTTACGGCTGTTAATGGCGGGGTAAGGCCCGCTCCAGCTTCGTCATTGCGAGGAACGAAGTGACGAAGCAATCTCCGGATAATGGATTCCAGATAGTAAGATTGCCGCGCTACGCTCGCAATGACGAGATCTTTTTAATAAGCCAGTGCTTCCCGTGCGACCCGGCATGACCACAGACACCATTGCAGCAATCGCAACACCACCCGGCCTCGGCGGCGTCGGCATCGTGCGCGTCTCGGGGCCTGAAGTGCCGAATATTGCAGAACAATTACTCGGTCGCCTGCCGACACCGCGTCTCGCGGAATTGCATGACTTCGTTGAAGCAGACAACAGCCTGATTGATACCGGCCTGGTGTTGTACTTCGCGGCACCGGTTTCCTTTACCGGTGAGCATGTGCTGGAATTGCAGGGCCATGGCGGACCGGTGGTAATGGACCTGTTGCTGGCGCGGGTGTTGTCACTCGGTGCGCGCCCTGCCCGTCCCGGCGAATTTTCCGAGCGTGCTTTTTTGAATAACAAACTCGACCTGGCCCAGGCCGAAGCAATTGCCGATTTAATCGAAAGCAGCACCGCGCAGGCGGCACGTGCAGCCGTGCATTCACTACAGGGCGTGTTTTCACAGCGCGTACATGCGCTGGTGGAGTTGCTTACCCGGATACGCATGTACGTCGAGGCGGCCATTGACTTTCCCGAAGAGGAAATCGACTTCCTGTCAGACAAGGGTCTTGCGCAGATGCTGAAGCAATTGCAGGCAGACTTCGCAGGTTTGATTGCCGGCGCACAACAGGGCTGCCTGTTGCGCGATGGCATGACGGTCGTGATCGCAGGAAGGCCGAATGCCGGCAAGTCCAGCCTGTTAAATGCCCTGTCCGGTCGCGACGCGGCGATTGTGACGGAAATTCCCGGTACGACGCGCGATGTGTTGCGCGAACACATCCAGCTGAATGGCATGCCGCTGCATATTCTCGATACCGCCGGGTTGCATGACAGTGATGACCCAGTGGAACAGGCCGGTATGCAGCGTGCCCGCACGGCGCTGGAGCAGGCCGACCGGGTATTACTGGTGATCGATGACCGGCAGGGATTTACGGCTGCGGACGCGGCCATTCTTCAGGACCTGCCCGCGGGTATCGCCTGTACGCGGATCGCGAACAAGATTGACCTGAGTGGCCGCGAACCAGGACTGGATGCAAGTGACGATGAACCGCTGGTTGCGCTCTCTGCAAAAACCGGTGCGGGTATGGACAGCCTGCGAGAACACCTGAAACAAAGTGCAGGTTTCAGCGACCAGGCCGAGGGCGGGTTCAGCGCGCGGCGCCGGCATCTTGATGTACTGGAGCGGGCACACGAACATTTCGAGACAGGCGTAAAACAGCTTGAGCGTCGGCGCGCCGGTGAATTACTCGCCGAGGAATTGCGACTGGCCCAGCAGCAACTAGGGGAAATCACGGGCGAAGTCACCAGTGACGAACTGCTGGGCAGGATTTTCAGCAGTTTTTGTATCGGAAAGTGAGGCCGTGCCGGCTGCCTGATGTATATTTGATCCAGGCTATGTCCTCAAGGAGGCATGAATGTCAGCAGCAATAAATGCCATTCTGGAGCACCCCGGGTTCCCGCGGCGCAAGGCCTGGTGGCGGGAAGACTTTGGTGCGGGGCAGGCCATCATTGAAGAGGGCGATATCACAAGGGACCTGTACCTGATTGAAAGCGGTGTTGTGCGCGTTAACAAGGATGTCGAAGTCAGAGAGGATCAGCACATGCAATCAGGTTTACTGGAGCTGAGCGCGGGTGAAATTTTTGGTGAGTTGAACCTGTTTGGCGAGACCACGCGCAGCGCATCAGTCGTTGCCCTGACAAAGGGTGTATTGATACACATCGATGGCAGTGTGCTGTCGGAATTCATGGACCAGCATGTCGAGTTGGGCTATGCCCTCATGAAAGAATTTTTCATCAGAATATCCGACGCGCTGAGTGCTTCCAACGACCGTTTTAGCGCGCTTTATGCAAGACAATTGCTCCAGGATGAAGACCGCTGAACAGGGCGGTAAATACACGATGAAGACTATCCCGGATTGCGCCTGATCTGGCTTGAAAACCTATAGTAATCAAAACATCAAATTTCATGCCCACCCTAAAATAATATATAAGTCCTTGTTTATCAAACATCTAATGCTTACGTTTCAGGCGTGGATTCATGCAGAAGCCTGATGCAGAAAAAATGAGTTCGCGCGAACTGGGTCTGGTGCTGGCGCAGCAATTACTCGATGTTGAGGATCTGCACTACGGTTTATGGGACCCGGACCTTGAGTTATCACTCGCCAATATTCCGCTGGCACAGCAGCGCTATTCAACACTGTTACTCGAGTTGCTGGGTCGCCTGCTTGCCGGCATTACCCGGCCACGGATTCTGGATGTTGGTTGCGGTACCGGGCACATGTTGCAGCAGATGCTGGAGCACGGTTACGCAGTGGATGCGGTGAATCCTTCTGCGCATTTGAACGAGCAGGTGCGCAAACGCCTGGCGCGTATCAATGCCACATCGACCCGGTTGTATGAATCCGATTTTGAGTCGTTGCCGCTTGATGAACTTCGGCATCGTTACGACCTGCTTTTGTTCAGCGAAAGTTTTCAGTACATCCCTCTTCCAGAATTTTTTGCGAACAGCTCGAGTTTGCTAAAGCCCGGCGGTTGCATTGTGATTTGTGACTTTTTCAAAACGGCCGCGCATTGCGATGGCCAGCCCGGTGACCGGAGTTTCAGTGGCGGACACATCCTCAGTGAGTTCTATCGCCTGGTCGGAGAATCGGCTTTCAGGATTGAACAGGACATCGATCTGACAAAACGGGTCAGCCCGAATATCGCCTTGCTGGATGAGTGGTTGACCGGGCGGCTGGTGCCGGCGGCCGGCTTGATCGATGTGTACCTGCAGGGCGCCTATCCGAAGATGAGCCGCCTGGTGAAATGGCTGTTGCGTCGAAGACTGGCGCGCGTCCGTTACAAGTACCTCTCCGGTAATCGTAGCCAGGCGGTGTTTGAGAAATACAAGAGTTACCGCCTGATCGTGCTACGACCGGATTCGGTCAGGTGAAGCGCAGGACTCCTTGTTTGCGGCCACCAGGCAGTATTTATGGCCTGCTCTAAAATTATAGTCAGGTAGCGGCTAGAGATGACTGGATTGTCCGAAAGTCGTGCTATTAAACAGGTATACGATAAGTATATATTAAACCCTAATTAATAGGTTTTCTATTTGTTTTTAAAAGGAATTAATAGTCATGTGTTCGGGTTTGGGGTGTGCACAGCGTGTAAAATAGCCCTGTTTTAGGCCAGTTTGGGGGTATTCCCCATATATTCTGTGTATTAAAAGGGGTTGGCTACGGCGTGCCTTGATATCCGGGCTTTCTATACCTTTATCAGGAGCTTATGAGTTTAGTGTTTGACTTAATTATATAGTACACTTCATATATGACTGAATGCACGCGTCCGTCGCTGCGCGAACGCAAGTTTGCCAAAACCCGCCTGTCCCTGGCCGAGGTGGCCGCACAGCACATGGAAGTGGCGGCTTTTGAGACACTTTCTGTCAAGGCGCTGTGTGAACGGGTGCAGGTCTCCGAGGCGACCTTCTTTAATTACTTCCCGAAAAAGGATGATCTCATCGTCTATCTGGATCGCCTCTGGACACTGGAGCTGAACTGGTACGCGCGGCAGTCGGCAGAACAGCATTCCGGCCTGGCGGTGATCGAGGCCATGTTTCGTTACACCGCGATCCAGGTGCAGAAAAAGCCGGGGCTGATGGGAGAGATCATTGCCCATGAGGCGCGCGCCAGGGAGCGCAGCGCCGACCCGAAGATTACCCGTGCAGAACGCATGCTGGCATTCCCCGACCTGGACGGCATTGGTGAGATGCCGGATGACAGCCTGGAGCATATATTACGTGCAGCACTGCAAGAGGGCATCGACCGGGGTGAGTTACCGGCAAATACCGCTGTTACCGCCGCCATGGTCGGGCTGGTGTCGATCTTCTACGGTGTGCCGCTGGCACTGCAGCACAGTAACCCGGCGGCGATTGGTGCGATGTACCTTCAGCAGCTGGCGATACTCTGGGAAGGGTTGCGCGTGGTATCGGGGAAATAAGCATCGTTTGTCTGCTTTTATTTTGTCATTGTGAGCCCCTTACCCGTCATTGCGAGCAAAGCGCGGCAATCTCGGGAAGCTGGCAGCGGACTTGAAGAGATTGCCACGTCACTGTGTTCCTCGCAATGACGGGTAAGGGGCCAGCAACGAATGATTTTTGTTAAACGGCTTACTCTAGATAGTAATTTATTCAAATGCAGATACTCCTGGTTGAAGATGACATATCCCTGGCGGAAGGGCTGCAGAAGGGGCTCAGGCGTGAAGGTTTTACGGTCAACCATGTGTCCAATGGCGCCGATGCAATCCACGCTGTAGATACCAATACACCGGACATCATGACCCTGGACCTGGGCCTGCCGGACCTGGATGGCATGGATGTTTTGCGACGGGTCCGTAAAAAATATCCTGATCTTCCCGTACTGTTACTCACGGCACGGGACACGCTGGACGACAAGGTCGCCGGGCTGGACACAGGTGCGGATGACTACCTGGTGAAACCCTTTGCAATGCAGGAGTTACTGGCCAGGCTCAGGGTGCTGGAACGGCGTGTCAGCACGACTGCTTCCAGTGAAATACAGATAGGTGATGTCTGCCTGGATACCGCTACACATCGGGTGGTTATCAACGGCACTAATGTTGAACTGTCCCGCCGAGAATACATGCTGCTGAAGGCATTGATGGAAAATGCCGGGAGAATTCAAACGCGTGCAAACCTGGAATCCAGACTGTATAGCTGGGGTGAAGAGGTCGCAAGTAATACGATAGAGGTTCATATCCATAATTTACGTAAAAAACTGGTGCAGGATTTTATCAAGACGGTTCGTGGTGTCGGTTACACGGTCAAAAAATAGTGGGTTCAATCCGCATTTTTTTGATTGTTGTCATTCTTTCCATTATGACGTTGGGTATTTTTATATCAGCACTACATGGTTACCGTTCCGGCATACTCAATGCACAGAAAATATTTGATAGCGAACTTGCCGATACAGCTCAACTGCTTTCTGTTGTTCGTGACGGTGATCATCCGGGCGGTACTGCTGCTCTTGAAACCACGCGCTACGTCTTCCAGATTTGGCGGGATGGTACACTTCTTTTACGCTCCGCGAACTCACCTGAAATACTGGTGGCGCCTCTCAAAGGCGGGTTCCACGATCGTAACTTCGATAATCACCGCTGGCGAACGTACAGTTTGTATCATGAATTAACCGGGCGCTGGGTCATAACAGCTGAGCGGCTGGATATTCGTAACTCGCTGGCCGAGAATATTGTGCTTGAATCGGTTTTACCGGTGTTGCTTCTGCTGCCGGTGCTGGCGGTGGTTATCTGGATTGTTGTTGGCCGTGGTCTTGCGCCGCTGGAACGACTGGCTAACGTACTCGGACACAAGCGCGCAGACGATCTAGGCCCTATACCACTTGAAAACCAGCCCGTTGAGTTGACAAGGTTGACAATTTCGGCGAACGATTTACTCCGCCGGCTGAAGGCGTCCTTTGAAAGAGAAAAGCAGTTTACCGCCAATGCAGCGCATGAATTACGAACGCCTGTCAGTGCACTTAAAATACATCTGCATAATCTCTCACGGGAACTGCCCGACGGAGATGACCGGTTGCAGGCACTTGTTACGGTAACAGACAGGATGGGTCACTTGATTGAACAGATACTTGCATTGCACAGAACCACAAGTGACCAGTTTATTGCCAACTTTACTACCCTGGATCTTCATACACTGGTACAGGATGTGATCGTAGGCAAGTACGCGTTACTGGAGGAAAATAACCAGCAACTGGAGTTAAGGGGGGCCAATTGTTATCTGCAGGGGGACCGGTTTGCGCTTGAAACATTAATACAGAACCTGCTCGGTAATGCGGTTAAATACACGCCGGAAGGCGGCTCTATACTTGTCACAATTAGCGGTTCAGGCAATGCGATAATACTGCGTGTAGAGGATTCGGGCCCCGGTATTCCCGAGGACCAGTACGAGCTTGCTTTTAACCGGTTCCAGCGTATTGGCGGCGACCAGAACAGCTCCGGTGTTGTGGGTTGTGGGCTGGGTTTATCCATAGTCAAACAAATTGTTGAATTGCACCAGGCACAGATAACACTTGGCAGATCTTCGGTGCTGGGCGGCTTGTCAGTGAGTATCGTGTTTTCAGAAAAACGGGTGGCAGGGCCTGATGGACAAAAAGATGTGTAACCGGGCTGCATTGCGACCACGATTTTTCCTGTTTATTTACGGCATGCTGTGCTCATCAATGCTGTCTGCAGGGGCGCCGGTTTTCGAGATCGAAATTCGAAACCACCTGTTTATCCCGTCAGAGTTTACGATACCCGCAAATACCAAGGTAAAGCTTGTCGTATATAACCGTGATGCGACACCTGAAGAATTCGAGAGTTACGAATTGAATCGTGAAAAGGTCATCGTGGGTAATCGCAAGGCCACGATTTTTATTGGACCGCTGCCTGCCGGAGAATACCCGTTTTTTGGAGAGTTTTATCCGGAAACGGCACAGGGAAAGGTAATCGTTGAATGAGAGTACTGGCGTGTTATTGAACTCAGTCATTATTATTCTGCGCGAGGTGCTGGAAGCCGCGCTGTTGATAAGCGTATTTCTTGTGTTGACCCAAAGCCTGGACAAGTCATTTCGCTGGGTTGCGTGGGCCCTGGCGGCCGGAATGATCGGTGCAGCGGTTTATGGCATCAATATTGGCACCATATCGGAATGGTTTGATGGTGTTGGCCAGGAGGTTATCAATGCCTTTTTGCAGATTTGTATTTTCTCACTGATTGCTGTCTCAATGTTGTTGTTGCCCGGGCAATTGCGCGGAAGGGAGTCCGGTCGTCTGCTTGCCCTGGTAATGATCTTCACCGTTGCTCTTGTAGTGACCCGGGAAGGAGCAGAGATCATGATTTATCTGTATGGCTTCCTGAAAGGCTCTGATCAATTGCTCAGCGTAATGATTGGCGCAGGAATCGGGGGCAGTATTGGCATTAGTACGGGCATACTTTTTTACTATATTTTGCGCAACCGGTCTAAACACCGGACTGTCGGTATATGCATTGTCGTTTTAATGCTGGTTGGCGCTGGCATGGCATCGCAAGCGGCGCTGTTACTGATCCAGGCTGACTGGTTGCCGGCCCAACTACCCATTTGGGACAGTTCCGGATGGATTTCCGAAGTTTCTGTAACAGGCCAGTTACTCTATGCGCTGGTAGGTTATGAAGCCACCCCGACCGCCATCCAGGTCGGGTTTCATTTTGGCGGGCTGCTGCTGCTTGTAATTATTTTTCTTGTCAGCCAATGGCGCTATCGTGCCGCCAACCTGATGATCAATGCGTAAGGACGAGCGGTCGTGGTGATTTCCCGTAATTTTCCCTGTTTGTTTTTCATTGTCATTGCCGGTGTTTCCATGCAGCGGCCACTGCTGGCTGACGGGAGTAATGTCGACAAGGTGTATCACCCCTATGTGCAGCCACTTGAAAAAGAGATCGAATGGCGTGCCTTGTATCAGAGTGACAATGACAGGCAACGTGACCGCGTCCAGATACACCGGCTCGGCTATGGACAGTCGATTAACGAGAACTGGTTTGCAGAAATCTACCTGATTGGAGAAAAGAGCCGGGATGAAAGTTTCGGGGTTGATGAAATTGAACTGGAGGCACTCTGGCAGATTACCGAGCAGGGCGAATACGCTGCCGACTGGGGAATGCTGTTTGAATTTGAACGTTCTCTTGATGAGAACATTAACGAGGTTTCCGCCAGCCTGTTGACAGAAAGACAATGGGGCCGCTGGGTGGGAACAGCCAATCTTGCCCTGATATATGAGTGGGGCAGTGATATAGACAATGAAGCGGAAACGGCGCTGGCCCTGCAGGGAAAATATCGTTATTCGCGTGCGCTCGAACCGGCAATAGAGGTTTATAGCAGCGAAGGTGGTCTGGGGGCCGGCCCCGTCCTGGTGGGCAGTCAGCGCCTGGTAGGCAGGAGACAGTTACGCTGGGAGGCGGGCGTCATCTACGGACTGGATGAGGATGCCGCTGACAGAACCTACAGATTTTTACTGGAATTTGAATTCTAGATCCTGCTGTCCCGTCAGTCTTTCTCTCACCGGGTGAGCAGTGACCTGCAGGAGCGCTTCTCAAGCGCAACAGGGTTGCACGCAGGACTATCGCGGATGAGAAGCGCTCCTTGCAGTACGAGACGCCGTGTGTCCCCACAAAAAAA
>DAOVYA010000261.1 GCA_030635865.1 Gammaproteobacteria bacterium
CATTGCGAGCGAAGCGCGGCAATCTCATGAAGCTGGCAGCGGACTTGATGAGATTGCCGCGTCACTGTGTTCCTCGCAATGACGGGGTAAAGGGGTCGCAATGACAGGGGTTATAATTTCGTTCCCGCAGACAGAATATTTACTATGATTAACCTGGATGTATAAATGCTGATATTTGAACAATCCCGTGAGGGTCGTCGTGCGCTGGCGCAGGCGCCTCTGAACTACGAAGACACGCCTGACATTCCAGCACAACTGTTGCGCAAGGAAGCGCCGCTGTTGCCGGCTGTCTCGGAAATGCAGGCCGTGCGTCATTTCACCCGGCTGTCACAGAAAAACTTTTCCATCGATACCCAGTTTTACCCGCTGGGTTCCTGCACCATGAAATACAACCCGCGTGCCTGTAACACGCTGGCCATGTTGCCGGGGTTTCTTGCCCGTCACCCGCTGGCGCCGGAGTCCATGGGGCAGGGGTTTCTCGAGTGCATGTATGAATTGCAGGAGATGCTCAAGGAAGTCACCGGTATGCCGGTCGTGTCCCTGACACCGGCCGCTGGTGCGCAGGGCGAGTTTACCGGGGTTGCGATGATCCGCGCATACCATGACGCGAACGGTGACACGGAACGTGATGAGATCCTGGTGCCGGATGCCGCGCATGGCACCAACCCGGCAACCGCGACCATGTGTGGTTACAAGGTGCATGAAATCCCGACCGATAAAGAGGGCGATGTTGACCTGGATGCACTGAAGGAAGCCGTTGGCCCGAAGACAGCCGGTATCATGTTGACCAACCCCTCGACACTGGGCGTGTTTGAACGTCGTATTGAAGAGATTGCCGCTCTTATTCACGAGGCTGGCGGGCTGTTGTATTACGATGGCGCCAATCTGAATGCCATTCTTGGCAAAGTGCGGCCGGGAGATATGGGTTTTGATGTCATTCATATGAACCTGCACAAGACCTTTTCAACCCCGCATGGCGGTGGTGGGCCGGGGGCGGGTCCGGTGGGTGTCAGCAAACGCCTCGAACCTTTTTTACCCCTGCCGATCGTCGGTTTCGACGGGGACGAGTATTACTGGATTACCGAAGCAGTCCGGCCGCAGAGTATTGGCCGCCTGTCGACGTTCATGGGTAATGCCGGTGTATTGATGCGCGCCTATATCTATGCGCGCATGCTGGGGCGCGAGGGGATGCACCGGGTAGCGGACTATGCCACCCTGAATGCCAATTACCTGATGGCAAGGCTGGTTGATGCCGGTTTTGATATAGCCTTCCCCGGGCGCCGTGCGACCCATGAATTCATTGTGACTCTGAATCGTCAGAAAAAGGATCTCGGCATAACGGCCATGGACTTTGCCAAGCGCCTGCTGGATTACAATATCCACGCGCCGACGACCTATTTTCCCATGCTGGTTCCTGAATGCCTGTTGATCGAGCCGACCGAAACAGAGACCAAAGAGGAGCTTGATGCCTTTGTGGAAGCGATGGTCAAGATTATGGAAGAAGCGGAAAATTCTCCGGACCTGCTCAAGGAGGCCCCGCATACGCAACCGGTTCGCAGGCTTGATGAAGTGCGTGCTGCCAGGCAGCTTGACCTGGTCTGGAATCCACTGGCCGAGTGACCGTTACTGCTGCTCTACTGATACATGGCGACTGATTCCGATAACAGGGGCATTCGCAGGCTGATCAAGGCAGCCGGGTTTTCATTCAATGGGCTGGCCGCTGCCTTCCGCCACGAAACAGCCTTCAGGCAGGAAGTTGCCTTATCACTGTTACTGATCCCGCTGGCCCTGTGGCTGGGTGAAAACGGGGTGGAACAGGCATTGCTGATCATGTCCTGGCTGCTGGTGTTGATGTTCGAGCTGGTGAATTCCGGTATCGAGGCAGTGGTGGATCGGGTTGGCACGGAGCATCATGAACTTTCGGGACGGGCCAAGGATGTCGGATCTGCTGCGGTGCTGGTTGCACTGGTGAATGCGGCCGTGGTCTGGCTCCTGGTACTGACAAACTTTTTCTAAAGGAACTCAATTATGTCTGCATTGATCTGCGGTTCGTTTGCCTTTGACACGATCATGGTGTTCAAGGACCATTTTAAAAACCATATCCTGCCCGACAAGGTGCATATGCTGAACGTCTCTTTTTATGTGCCCGAGATGCGCCGTGAGTTCGGTGGTTGTGCCGGGAATATTGCCTATAACCTCCAGCTGCTGGGCGGGAGTGCGGTGCCAATGGGTGCGGTTGGTGATGACTTTGCGCCTTATGCGAAATGGATGGATCATTGTGGAATCGATCGCACCCACGTAAAGGTTGCCGAGGGAACCTATACTGCGCAGGCCTTTATCACCACGGATCTGGACGACAACCAGATCACGGCTTTTCATCCCGGCGCCATGGATGCTGCACACCTGAACGAGATCAGTGACGCGGACGGCATCACCATTGGTATAGTAGCTCCCGACGGCCGCCAGGGGATGCTGGAGCATGCTGCACAGTTTGCCGATGCCGATATCCCGTTTATTTTTGACCCGGGGCAGGGTCTGCCAATGTTTGAGGGCGAAGAACTGAAGGATTTCATCGACAAGGCGACCTGGGTGTGTGTGAATGACTATGAATCACAGATGCTGCAGGAACGCACCGGCCTGTCGCCACATGAAATTGCTGAACAGGTCGACGCCATGATCGTTACGCGCGGTGGAGAAGGCTCGCATATCTACACCGATAAGAATCGCATCGAGATCCCGGCTGCGTCTGTCAGTCATCTGCATGATCCGACCGGGTGTGGAGACGCCTTCCGGGGCGGGTTGTTATACGGCCTGATGAACAGGCTGGATTGGGAAACCACGGGGCGCATTGCCGCGCTCTTGGGCGCCATAAAAATTGAGCAACACGGTACCCAGAATCACCGCTTTACCCTGGATGAGTTCAGGCAGCGTTACAAGGAGAATTTCGGTACGGAGATAGACTAGGGGCTGGACGCAGCCCGTCATTGCGACCCTTTTTTACGTCATTGCGAGCGAAGCGCGGCAATCTTTTAACACACCCCGTCATTGCGAGGAACAAAGTGACGCGGCAATCTCATCAAGTCCGCTGCCAGCTTCACGAGATTGCCGCGCTTCGCTCGCAATGATGGAGGGTTGTTGTTCGTGACGCTGGAGTGTGGCTCGCAATGACGAGAGCATTTGAACTACTCCATGATATCCACATGGATCCCCTGTGCTTCAAGCGCC
>DAOVYA010000106.1 GCA_030635865.1 Gammaproteobacteria bacterium
CGACCCGTGGGAAACGCGGAATATGATCAACGACGTGTTCGGCAACCGCGGTCGCCGGGCCCGTGACGCCGTAACCGAGCAGGTCTACGTCACGGTCAACAACAACACGCTGATCGTCAAAGCTCCGCCGAAGAAACTCGCAGTTGTAGGGGCGGGTGCCATCGGGGTGGAGATGGCACAGATCTTCCAGGATTTTGGTGCCCGGGTAACCCTGCTGGAAGCGCAGGAACGCATTCTTGCCGAGGTCGAGCCGGAGATAGCAAAAACACTGGCCGGCATTCTCGATGACGAGCCGCGTCTTGATGTGCATACCTCGGCGGCAGTAAACAAAATCAGTGGTGAACCGGGCAAGATGAAGGTTGCGTATACGGATAGTACCGGCAAGAAGCGCTCCCTCACTGTTGATTACGTCATCATGGCGACGGGCAAGCGCCCGGAACTGGATGGCCTCGGCCTGGACAGGGCCGGTGTGGCCAATGAGCGCAGTATTGTGACTGCGGATGTCCGCTGTCGCACCAATGTGCCGCATATCTTTGCAGTCGGTGATGTTATCGGCGGACTGATGCTGGCGCATACCGCGGCACAGCAGGGCCGGGTGACCGCCGCAACCATCCTTGGCGAGAATATGAAGTACGACCAGGACAAGGATTGCGGGGTAATCTTCTCACGACCGCAAGCGGCTTTTGCCGGTTTATCTGTCGAGCAGGCCAAGGAGAAAAATATCGATGCCGTGGAGGTCAAGGTGCCCATGAGTATTGATGCGAAGGCCATGATCAATCACGAAACCACGGGCATGATCAAGAGCGTGGCGGACAGGGCAAGCCGCCGTATCATTGGCGTGCATCTGCTGGCGGACCACGCGGACACCCTGATCGGTGAAGCCACCCTGATGGTGTCGGCCAACCTCACGCTGGAGCAGGTTGCCGGGACGATTCATGCGCATCCTACCCAGACGGAACTGTTTGGTGATCTGGCCCGGAGACTGCTGTCACGCCTGCAGCGCAGCAGGAAAAAAACCAAAGCCTGATGCCAGGCGATATACTCTTTCACTACTTGAATTCAACGCATAGCAGAAATGTCAGATATTAAAAAAGTTGTACTTGCCTACTCCGGCGGTCTCGATACCTCCGTTATCCTCAAGTGGCTGGAGGAGGTGTATGAGTGCGAGGTTGTCACGTTCACCGCCGACATTGGCCAGGGTGAGGAAATAGAACCGGCGCGGGCCAAGGCCAAGGCCATGGGCATCAAGGAAATCTATATCGAAACCCTCAAGGAAGAGTTTGCGCGGGACTATGTATTTCCCATGTTCCGGGCCAATACCCTGTACGAGGGCGAGTACCTGCTCGGGACTTCTATTGCCCGTCCCCTGATTGCCAGGCGCCTGGTTGAAATTGCCCGTGAGACCGGTGCCGATGCCATTGCGCACGGTGCGACAGGCAAGGGTAATGACCAGGTGCGCTTTGAGCTCGGCGCCTATGCACTGAACCCTGATATCAGGATCATCGCGCCGTGGCGGGAGTGGGACCTGAATTCGCGGCAGAAGCTGCTGGACTATGCGAAGCAGCACGACATAGCGGTCGAACACAAAAAGGGCAAGAAATCACCGTATTCCATGGATGCCAATTCCCTGCATATATCCTATGAAGGTGGTGTGCTGGAAGACCCGTGGGCGGAGCCGGAAGAAAAAATGTGGTTGTGGACGGTATCTCCCGAAAAGGCGCCGGCCAAACCCACCTATGTTGAAATAAGCTTTGAGCAAGGCGACCCCGTTGCCATTGATGGCAAGTCAACCAGTCCGGGGCTGGTCATGGAGGTGTTGAACAAGCTTGGCGGTGTCAATGGCATCGGGCGTTCCGATATTGTCGAGAACCGTTATGTCGGAATGAAGTCGCGCGGCTGTTACGAGACGCCAGCCGGTACGATTCTGCTAAAGGCGCACCGTGCAATGGAGTCACTGACGCTGGACCGCGAAGTGGCACACATGAAAGACGAACTCATGCCGCGCTATGCAAGCATGATTTACAACGGCTACTGGTGGAGTCCCGAGCGGAAGATGCTGCAGCAGATGATCGATATCTCGCAGGAGACTGTCAATGGCACTGTGCGCCTGAAACTCTACAAGGGCAATGTCGTTGTGGTTGGCCGGATGTCTGATACCGACAGCCTGTTCGACGAGCGCATCGCAACCTTTGAAGATGACGCCGGTGCCTATAACCAGAAAGATGCCGAAGGCTTTATCAAGCTCAACGCACTGCGCATGCGAATTTCGGCCAGGCACAAGAAAACCGGTAAACGCAAGTAGTGCGAGTCATCAATGCTACGGGACCTCTGATTTATACGTCATTGCGACCTCACCACCTCCGTCATTGCGAGGAACGCAGTGACGTGGGAGAATTTGTGCGATAAAAGTGACTTTGAGATTTCTACTCATGATTGCAACATTGACTAAACGCTTCGTTAATATCGCCGGCTTTCTGTTCTGTGCCGGTGTGCTCGGCTATGCATACTACCTCCAGTTCCAGCAGGACCTGGAACCCTGTCCATTGTGTATCTTTCAGCGCGTCGCTTTTATATTTATGGGAATATTTTTTCTGGTTGCTGCATTCCACAATGCCGGTCGTATCGGCAGCCGGATCTATGCCGGACTGATTGCGGCGGGTGGCCTGGTCGGCGCTGCTATTGCTGCGCGGCATGTATGGATACAGCATCTTCCGCCGGACCAGGTACCTGAGTGCGGCCCTCCCCTGGATTACATGCTGGAAGTATTCCCGCTGGGTGAGGCACTCACCATGGCCTTCACGGGATCCGGGGAGTGTGCTGAAGTTTCATGGGTCTTTCTTGGTCTGAGTATGCCTGCGTGGGCATTGCTAGGTTTTCTCGGCTTGACCATTATGGGCCTGGTCAGAAACTGGGTACCGGAGTAGTTATTTAACATGCGACTTCTTCATACCATGCTTCGTGTCGGCAACCTGGAGCGATCGATCGAATTCTATACCCGTGTCCTGGGTATGAAACTGTTGCGCCAGAAGGACTATCCCGACGGGAAATTTACCCTGGCCTTTGTAGGCTATGGTGGCGAGTCCGATCACACCGTGATCGAGTTAACACACAACTGGGGCACGGAGAGCTACGACCTGGGTGAAGGCTATGGCCATATCGCCATCGAGGTGGATGATGTCTATGCGGCTGTCGAGGAATTGCAATCACGTGGCGGCATGGTCATCCGGCCTGCAGGGCCAATGAATGCGGGCACGACGATTATTGCCTTTATTGAAGACCCGGACGGATATCAAATCGAGTTGATCGGGAAGAAAAGCTAGATCGCGTTCAAGGGGTCAGAGTACTTGAATCAATCTGCTACGCGCCATGTTTTCAAGGAGTCAGTACTTCAAGTACTTTGACCTCTTGAACACACAGAAATAAAAAAACCCCGCACATGGCGGGGTTTCTTGTTCAAACCTGTATGGAAATTCCGTTAACCAGCCGTAACATTGGTAGCCTGCAGGCCCTTCGGACCTTGCTCGACATCAAAGTTTACTGTCTGACCTTCAACCAGGGTCTTGAAGCCGTCGCCGGAAATTGCGGAAAAATGTACGAATACATCTTCGCCGCCATCAGCCGGGGCGATAAAACCAAAACCCTTGGAATCGTTAAACCATTTAACTGTACCTGTAGCCATGAAACATACCTCTAGTAATAAGTGTTAATTTAATCGCAGTCCTAAAAGTAAGTACAGGAGATACAGCAAGGAACTCCCGATATAACCTGTTCAACATACAACTGTGATCGTTATTACCGGCAGTGTGCGGCTTGAAGCGTGCAACACATTGCCGGTTTCCAGCCGGATACTACACCATGCTGGAAAGAAATGCCTTATTTTTAATGTGGTGAACTGGCTGGCCTGATTGAGGCGTGCGAACGTCAGCGGGATGACGCTTAAAACCCCTTTTCAAGTATGTGATTAGGGGCTAGTAAGGCTTGTTAACCAGTACCCTTATCTTCTCGACGTCGCTGTTTCTGAAATGAAACGAGTATTGCCCGCCCCTGCCGCGTTGAGCAAGCTCTATATGCCGGCGCGATGCGCCGGTGATGCGGTACTCTTTTTCTGGCACATTTTTGCGCGTTATTTTAGCGGTGGTTCCGATGTAGTTCCTGGCCTCGCTAATTTTAATGGGTACATAGGTGAGCCGGTAGCGTACCGGTTTCTCCTTTTTCATGGCAGCTTCATTTTCGAAGTCTGCATCTGTTTGTGTCTTCGTGCCCGGAATGTCTGTAATTTCTTCAGACACGTGCTCGTCGATCACCCCCGTCCCTTGCTGAAATCGGCCATCCATACCGGAAGTTCTCTCGACAGAAAAACTGGCGTGCATCAAATTACCATTATTGTTTTCTGCCAGGGTCTGTACCTGGGTACCCCGCTGGAGGTTGGCGGAAAAGTGTAGCAATTCCGGGCCACCAGAAACGGTAAACAGGTAAATACCCAGGGCAAACGTAGCAGTAAATGTTGTTATATAAAGGAGAAAAGGTTCACTCTGTTCTTTCCAGTGTTTAACGCCGAAAAACGTGGCGCTGAAAGGCGATAACAGTAAAACCGCAAAACCCCACATGGTGTTTGTTTTAAACGCACGAATTGTCAGCCAGATCAATGCACCACTTGCGGTCAGCGCAAACATCCAGGTTACCAGTGGGAGTGTATCCATAGCCTGTATCCGTCTCTGGTTATCGTTCACCCCTGTAAAAAAAGCAGGGACCTTAACATCAGTCTTAACGGCGCGAGCAACGGGATTCTTTAATTCGGAATAATCCGGGAGGGTGCAGGGGTTGCGAGGAAAATACTCAGATAATCAGCCAGTTATTTCCGGAGACCGGGCCGGAAGCCCGGTCCCGGGGCTAACACCTGCTCAATAATGGGGGGGCGGGGGTTCATTTGTTGCCGCCCCCGGATTTGAAGAGCCAAGGGTCCTTATCTGTTCTTCAAGATGCTTGATGGCTTCGACCTGCCTGTTCATCAGCTGTTCCTGGCTCAGCAGGGTACGGGTCAGTTCATCAATTGCGGCATCCTGGTGCAGGATGCGTGTTTCCAGTAACTCGAGGCGCATCTTTATATCATTGTCTGTCATGTCGGTCTGATTCTCCGCGGCTTCCAGGGTTAAATCGTTGTCGCGACTGCTTCCGAGCCGTGTCTGGCCTTTTGCAGGGCATCGTCAACTGATGTGCCGCGTGCCAGCACCACGCCCATGCGACGCTGACCGCTGACCCCGGGTTTTCCGAACAGGCGTAGTTGCGTGTCGGGCTCATTGAGTACGTCGTCAAGCTTCCCGAAGCATACCTGCTTCGATGTGCCTTCGACCAGTATAACGCTGGAAGCTGATGGTCCGTGGTGGTGGATATTCGGGATAGGCAATCCAAGAATGGCCCGTGCGTGCAGGGCGAACTGTGACAGGTCTTGCGAGATCATGGTCACCATGCCGGTATCATGTGGACGCGGCGAAACTTCGCTGAAGATGACCGCGTCATTTCGGATAAACAATTCCACCCCGAAGATGCCCCGGCCACCCAGTGCACCGGTCACTTTCGCAGCAATATCACGGGCGCTCGATAATGCCTGTTCGGTCATTGCCTGGGGTTGCCACGACTGGCGGTAGTCGCCGTTTACCTGTATGTGACCAATGGGTTCGCAGAAGCTTGTCCCACCGGCATGGCGAACTGTCAGCAGGGTGATTTCATACTCAAAATCCACGAAACCCTCGACGATGACCTTGCCGGCCCCCGCACGGCCACCTTCCTGCGCATGGTTCCATGCCTGGTCAATATCTGCTGTTGTTGTTACGGTGCTTTGACCCTTCCCGGAAGAACTCATGATGGGTTTGACGACGCATGGCAGACCGATTTCCCTGATTGCCTGGTCAAATTCGTCGCGGTTGGCGGCAAAAC
>DAOVYA010000270.1 GCA_030635865.1 Gammaproteobacteria bacterium
AAAGGAAAGTGAAATGTCTTCCAGGATTCTGCGTTTGGGTGGAACGATCTTGCCCACCTGGTTCATGGTGTAGACGTACTGCGCCATTGCTGCGTTTCCTTCAGGGCTGGAGATAGAAGCGGCTTATTATAGACACCGTTATGCCACGGGCAAGGGGCTTGCCTGAATCTGCCTGACTAGTGTCCATCCAAAAAGACTGCTTGTTTTCTCGCAAAGACGCAAAGCACGCAAAGTGTTAAAAGATTGTCTTGTCGAAATGGCACTTACTTAAGCTAAAAGCACCGTCATTCCGGGCGGAACGAAGTGGAGACCCGGAATCCAGATGGCTTGAATCCCGCACCTTCTGGATTCCCGCTTTCGCGGGAATGACCGTATTCCTGACCTTCCGGGTTTAAGTGAGCGTTATTTCTGTCTTGGCGTGCTTTGCGTCTTTGCGAGAGTTTATTGATTGTGGAAGGATATCCGGGTACCAAGAATGCTTGATGGGTTTCAAAATTTGGGAAAGGCAAGCATCGGGTTTTTCGCGCGGCTTGGTCGCGCCAACCTGTTCCTGGCGCAGGTCCTGGCGAGTGTTCCGGCACTGTTATTCAGACCGCGGCTGGTATTGAACCAGCTGTTTGCCGTTGGCGTCCTGACGCTGGTGATCATCCTGGTATCGGGGCTGTTTGTCGGCATGGTGCTCGGGCTACAGGGTTACAATTCGTTGGTTAAATTCGGGGCCGAGGAGTCGCTCGGTATCATGGTAGCCCTGTCGCTGGTGCGCGAACTGGGGCCGGTGGTCACGGCACTGTTATTTGCAGGCCGTGCGGGTTCTGCCCTGACGGCAGAGATCGGTTTGATGAAGGCGACAGAACAGCTCTCCGGCATGGAAATGATGGCTGTTGATCCAATCCAGCGTGTGATTGCGCCACGCTTCCTGGCGGGCTTCCTGAGTGTGCCGCTATTGGCGGCAATCTTCGCAGCCGTGGGTGTTTACGGGGGTTATGTTGTCGGGGTTGGATTGCTGGGTGTCGATGAGGGTGCATACTGGTCACAGATGCAGAGCCATGTCGATTTGTCGGGCGATATATATAATGGTGTGATCAAGAGCGTGGTATTCGGGTTTGTTGCCGTGTGGATTGCATTGTTTGAAGGTTATGATGCAGTGCCGACGGCAGCAGGTGTCAGCCGCGCGACGACCCGCACCGTGGTGCATACTTCGCTGGTAGTGCTGGGGCTGGACTTCATTCTTACCGCATTGATGTTTGGAGATTAGAGTCTTGAGTAACAGAATGATCGAGATCGGGGTTGGACTGTTCGTGGCGGCAGGTATTGCCGCATTGTTCATGCTTGCAATGCAGGTCAGTAACCTGGGTACAATAGTCAGCGGCGATGATGACAGCTACATCATTTCTGCGACGTTTGAGAACGTTGGCGGCCTCAAGGAACGTGCGCCGGTTACGGTTTCCGGTGTGCGTATCGGGCGTGTTGATTCCATTGACTATGACCTGGAAGCGTACGAGGCGGTGGTGACCCTGCGCATTAGCAATGCCTTTGACAGGTTTCCGGAAGATACCGCGGCCAGCATATTCACCTCGGGTCTGCTGGGAGAGCAGTATATTGCCCTTGAGCCGGGCGGGTCGCTGGAGAACCTTGAGGAGGGTGACCGGATTCAACTGACCCAGTCGGCGCTGGTGCTGGAGCAGATTATCGGGCAGTTTCTCTACAATGTTGCAAACAAGGACCAGGAGCAGTAACCAGTGATGCTTCCAGAAGGTATGGACAGGCTGATTGACCCGATGGCCCGGTGTAATGCGGGGCAGCCCGGTGAATGAACCGCGTCTTACAGAAACAGGCGATGGGTGCTGGTTGCTTGAAGGCGAATTGAATTTTTCGTCTGTACTCGAGGTTCTGGGAACACCCTTCACGGGTTCAACGGCTGGCCGGGAAATACAGATTGACCTGAAGGGTGTTACCCGGGTTGACAGTGCCGGACTGGCGTTGCTGGTTGAGTGGCAACGTGAATCCGAACGTGCGGGCAAGGCAATAACGTTTATCCATGTGCCGGAGCAACTGCTGGCTATTGCCAGCTTGTGTGGTCTGGACGAGATCCTTTCTTTTAAAGCAGGCAAGGGAAAAAAATCAGATGACAAGCAGTGAACTTGAAGCATTGATCAAGGCCGGTATTCCTGATGCAGAAGTTATGATCAAGGGTGAGGGTGACCATTTTGAAGCGGACGTGGTCAGTACGCAGTTCGAGGGCTGTTCGCTGGTTGCCCGGCACCAGCTGGTATATGGTACGCTCGGTGAACGGATGGGCGCCGAAATCCATGCGCTGGCCTTGCATACCTACACCCCCGACGAGTGGGCAAAAAACACCCGTATTCAATAATTTACTGGAAGGTTCCGAATCTTGGACAAACTCATCATAAAAGGCGGTGTGCCGCTGCAAGGCGAAATCCGGATTTCAGGCGCCAAGAATGCCGTGTTGCCGATCATGGCGGCCACCCTGCTGGCGGACTCTCCCATCATTATCCGCAATATTCCGCATTTGCATGACGTCACGACCACCATGGAGCTGTTGGGGCAGATGGGTGTGCTGTTGACGGTGGATGAAAAAATGGACATCGAAGTGGACGCACGGCCGATCAAGAACCTGTACGCACCCTATGACCTGGTGCGCACCATGCGTTCTTCAATCCTCGTGCTGGGGCCGATGCTGTCACGTTTTGGCCGTGCTGATGTTTCGTTGCCCGGTGGCTGTGCGATTGGTTCGCGGCCGGTGAATTTACATGTCAAGGGCCTGCAGGCCATGGGTGCGGATATTGTCGTGGAGAATGGTTACATCAAGGCACGCGTGGATCGTTTGAAAGGTGCGCGCCTGGTCATGGACCTTGTCACCGTGACAGGTACAGAGAACCTGATGATGGCGGCAACGCTTGCCGACGGGGTGAGCGTGATTGAAAACGCGGCCCGTGAACCGGAAGTTACCGACCTTGCCAATTGCCTGAACAAGATGGGCGCGAAGATTACCGGTGCCGGTACAGACACGATAGAGATTGAAGGTGGCGAACGCCTGTCGGGGACGGAATACAGCGTACTGCCTGACAGGATCGAAACAGGCAGTTACCTGGATGCTGCTG
>DAOVYA010000274.1 GCA_030635865.1 Gammaproteobacteria bacterium
GCACCCCAGGAGTACTTCCTCAGGATGGCTACGCCATCCTTCAGGGCGCGGCGAAGTGTGGCAATCTCCCAAATCTGGCAGCGGGCCTGAGGGGATTGCCGCGTCACTTTGTTCCTCGGTAACTGCTCCATGCGTTACTCTACCTCCTGCATCCATGCAGTCGTCGCAATGACGAACAAGTCAGAACCTCCCTGATTCCGATTACACGCCATACATCGTTCACTACACCCGAAAACAAAAAAGGCCGCAGGGTTGGAACCGTGCGGCCTTTGAAGAGTGGGTGTAATTAAAACTGTTACTGAACGGATAACCTCCTCAAGGCGCCACACGGGCGCAGCACGACATGCCAGGCGGGCAGTCGGCGTTTGCAGCTAATCATGTGTTGTATTCCGTTCTTCATAGGTTCGAGTCTTTCAGATAGAGGACATGTGTGTCAAGCCTGTTCAGATTGATGTGTTCTGACATCATTTCTCCAAGAGGACAGGAGCACCTCGATCTGATCCCTGTTATTGGATTAATTTGCCGCAGAAAACACGGCCGTACCAGGATGGAATGTATACCAGGCAAACCAATAGGCCGTTACACTCACGAGTGAACGTCCTGCCTCATCAACCACGCCTGCCTTCTTGTTGACTGCATCGTAGCGCACCACAATCTGATGCCCGGCAAACGTGTCATGTACGACACCGCCGGCCTTTTCAAGCTCGGAAAACGGATAGGCCTTGAAGCGGCCTGCAAGTTCGAGTCCGAGTACCAGTGCTTTTGGGTGATAGTAGTCATCCTCGGCCTGCACGGGAAACCACAGCTCGCGGGTTGCGCCGTACCCCGCATAAGGACTGCTTGAATAATCGCGCTGATGCCGGGTGTCCGTCGACAGTACCAGGGTATCGGGGTTGTGCTGCTTCCAGTCCTGCCACCGGGTATGCGTCATGACGACGGGCTGTAACTTTGCGCCCTTCATCGGCCCGCTAATGGCCTGGCGCCGGATCTGCGACCACAACGACCCGGTTTGCCGGTCATAAAAAAGCATGTCGCTGTTGTACAGCAGGCCGGACACACCGAATTCCAGCCGCCTGCCACCCGCCGTTGCGAGGTAGGCAATACCCGTCCCGCACAGGGGACAAAAGCTCACCACAATCGGCTCGCCGTTGAACCGGTCGTTGACGACCTCATGATAGTTCAGGATAGCAACAGGATACGCCTTGCTGATACCGTTGTACGTGATCCCCAGCACGCGATCACCCGGATCAAGAAACCCGGCATCACGGGCCGGCACAAAATGCGGGTTATCGATGGCCGGGATACCATCACGCGCCGGGCCACCGGAGTGTATTTGCTCTGCAGGAACCAGGGCATTGGTCAGGCGGAAGCCGTTCTTGATTTCACCCGGTGTCGTGGCAGTAACGCCGAACGCCAGCAGGACCAGGAGCACCAGGCGCGCGCTGCGCTCACGCAAACCCTGATTACGCGAGTCGCGGCTTCCAATATCGTATGTCATCACCTACCCCCATCGAGAGGCCTGTCCTGCAAAGGTAATGACACTTGCCTGGCTGAATTGTTCTGGCAGGAGGGGATTGAGATTTAACTGGTACGACAGTATCAGCTGGCCGGGTGGCATTTAAGACGCTGGAAAACGGACATATTTGTTATTCGAGCGTGATCATTTTGTGACAACTTCTTACTAGACTTTTCTCACAAATCCCGTGCGATCATCGAAATGCGGGGTTTGGACGCGATATGAAAGGGGTATTTGCGCATTCTTGTGGCTGATGCCGCCTGGCATCGCCCGGTGACATGTACCGATAACAACCAATCAAACAAATCCAATGAGGAGCTTCATCATGTTAAAGAAAATTGCTACCACTATTGCCCTGTCTGCATTGCTGGGTGCTGTGTCGTCCACTGCATCCGCAGACAAAGCAGCCAAGGTCGAAAACGCTATCTGGGCCAACGACACCATCTACGGCACGGTCCTCACCGATACCAGCTTCAAAAATCCACGCCCGGGGAATACAGACGTACTGTATAACTTTGGCATGAGTGGCTTGATGGGTCAGCGCGCCGTAGCTGATGCCGCCCCGGGCGACACCGACTATAACGGCGGACGCTGGTCGGTAAAAATCGTGACCTTCACCGCTCAAGGTATGGCGGCGCACGATCCTGATGGTGATGGGATGGTGAATTTTGAGCTGACCAATGCCGATACCGTCGCTGCACACGCGGCACTGGGACATTTTACCATTATGGATACGGATATCTCTTTCGAGTGTCCGCTCATCCGCTAATACAAGCACAGGCCGGACCCGGGCATCTATGCCCGGGTCCAACAGGTATCGGGTTCCAACGTCTCACCCTACCGGTAGCAATCCATCTAACATTTGCCACCCAGGCACAACCGTAATGCCTGCTTTCACTGCCGTCCGGATATTCAATTCAGGACGCTGAACTTCCGCCACCAAATTCGGAACTTCGAAGACCGCCCTCGCAATGTCTGGTGTCGGAGGAAATGCCGCCACCCGGTTTCAGAGTTATTTACTCACATATATGTCAAAGGTGTGATCTCGGTCACAAAATATCTAATGACAAATACTGAAAATGATAGTCCCTTATTTATTTTTTCCCGGGAGTAGTCTCCATGAATATACGTTATCTCGTACTGGTATTTACACTGATGGTTGTTGAAGCAAATGCGGATAGCTCCACCCTGGACGCGGCAATTGGTGGCGGCATCGGTGGTGCTGCTGGTGCGGCAATTGGCAATGAGATCGGCGGTCGCGATGGTGCGATTATCGGCGGAGCTCTGGGTGGAGCGGTTGGAGTTGCAGTTAATACAGATGAAGATCCACAACATACCGGTACGCATGGAAAAACATACTATAGAAGCGCCCCCCGGTATAAGCATCCTGGCTCCCACTTCTGTCCACCAGGCCAGGCAAAAAAAGGGCGTTGCTGATTACCCATATATTTGATATTGCTGTGCTCCAGGGGGCGGAGAATTACGAGAAAATGGGCCCGGCTTTTGCACCCAAACGACAGCATTAGTCAAAAGTGCCGGTTAGACGTTTATAACGTTAAGGTCCGGCATCGGCCAGGAGTTGCCGTTCCCC
>DAOVYA010000104.1 GCA_030635865.1 Gammaproteobacteria bacterium
CGCAAAGCTAAAGCCTACTGTAATAAAATCCATATTAATATTTCTCTTTGCGGGCTTGGCGTCTTTGCAAGAGAAATTACGGTGTTAATAGTTGTTAATAATTTACTGCCAGTTCTGCAGAAACTCATCCAGGTGCGGCTTGTTTTCTGCCGCCAGCTCAGTGCGCACCTGTTCACAGACCTGCTCGTACCGGCTGGCGCTGATGTGACCACGGATCAATTCAAAGCGCTGATAGACCAGGTAGGTATTCAGCACATCGGTTTCACAGTAATTACGGATCCCCTCGATATCGCCTGCCTGGAAGTTGTCCCAGACCTTGCTGCCGTCCATGCCCATCTTGCCCGGGAAACCCAGTAGCGTGGCCACCTGGTCCAGTTTCGCCGTTGCACGTGGCTGATAGCCGGCCAGCACATCCATGACATCGGTGTGCCTTTCGTGAAAGCGGGACAGGTAGTTATTCCACTTGAAGTTCTTGTCATCGCCGCCGGTATCCCAGTAGCGCGGGGCAGCCACACCGTGCAACAGGCTACGGTAATGAATCACGGGCAAATCAAAGCCCGAACCGTTCCAGGACACCAGCGTGGGCGTATAGCGGTCAATGCCGTCGAAGAAGCGTTGCAGCAACTCTTTTTCAGGAGAATCCGGGTCGCCCAGTGACCAGACCTTGAACGCATCACGTGTGTGCAGGACGATGGAAATGGCCACGATGCGGTGCAGGTGGTGGCGCAAGAAATCGGACCCGCCGGTCTCCTCGGCACGCTTGTGGAACATAACCCGGCCAACATCCCTGTCGTCGAGGTCTACCAGGTCATACAATTTCCTGCCGGCCTCAACATCGGGGACGGTTTCAATATCAAAGACAAATATGTTCATGCGGAGAAATTCTTTACTTCAAATTTACTTTTGCTTCCAGCTGCCACCCTTGTCCATATACCACCAGCCACTGTGCGCATTATCCACCCAGCGCCGTGCAAATGTGGTACGGATCTCGGCTTCCCATTCCGGGTGTGAGTTGGCCTTTGCGATCTCGGCATACAGGGCGGAACGATCACGGTTCTCTTTCGAGACAAGGTTCTTCACGTTGTTGCGGTCCTTCAATGGCACCAGTTTCTGATCACGGATCTGCAGTTGGCCCTTGTTCGTGATACCGACAGCACCGGAGGAGTAATACGGCGCGAGTTGCTGGTGACGTTTTTCCATACCGGCCTTGAGCTGGCGTATCGCCGGTGTGTCCACGGAGAGGTCTGCCGCGGCGTGGGCCGGCGCAATAAACCAGTCAAGCACACGATTCCCCTGCTGCACGGGCCAGGCTTCAAAATAGTTGAAAGATTGCGGCTCTGTGCCTGGCTGCTCTTCCCCATATACATCCCTGATAATGCGATCAGCGGCCCTCTCGGCAGCCTCTGCCGGAAAGTAAACATTGATCGTGACACAGGCCATGACGAACAGGGCCAGCACCAGGGCCATCGGTATGCGTAAAGTTTTCATCTCAAGACCTCCTTTTCACAGCAAAAGTATCCAACATTAACCAGTGCCCATCCTGGAAGAATAACTCTCGCCAAGACGCAAAGATCGCAAAGTTATAACTTACTGTTATCAAAAGCATACTAAAATTCTTTCCTGGCGTCTTTGCGAGAAAAATATTGATGTTGATGGACGTACAATAACTAACGAACCCGGGCGGCCAAGGTTAACACGTTCGCCTTATTGTACGACTACATCCTGTTCCCCTGTGACTGCCGCAATTTGTGAAACCAGGCTGTCCCAGTCAACCCGATCTGCAAAACCAATGACGTCCAGTCGTGGCGGTATAAATCGCCCCTTGACCAGGTAATAGCCGTTCACAGTCGGCTCTACCCCGCCCATGGCACAGACTCCATTCTCGAGCCGACAGCGAATTCCAAGCCGTTCATAGGGAAAGTCCTCGAAGAAACGCAGAAAACTGCGTGACAGGGCACCACCGATCCCGGCCCCGCCAATACTGGAGATATTATCCACGGCCTTCTGGCTGATACGATGCCGCGAATCATCCCCTTCCGGTGTTGCAAACTCTGCATCAAAGGCAACCGGCCGCCACGATTCCATCTGCAGGCCATCGATCCTGCCATCCAGGGCTCCTTCGATTTTACCAAACGAAAATGTACGGGTCAGTGTTTCCAGGTCGATATTCACCGCCCGTGCATCCACCCAAAGTCGCGGGACCACACCAAAAGGCTGTTCCAGTCGCAGGTTGCGCAGCGTCACATCTCCACCGAAGACACGCACCAGTAATACACCTCCCGCTTCCAGGTTCCCCGCCTCGTAGCGCACATCCGGAATGACCCCTGACAACTTGCCGGAGAATTCCGGCCAACCGAGTGCCTGGGTCAGCAGCTTCATGGAAACCGGGGTCATGAAGCCATCCACTTCCCAACGTAATGGTTTATCTTCACCATACGCAAGGTTAAATGAATCAATCTGCAACGCACCATCGAGCACCGGGAGTTGTGCTGCCTCCTGTAAACGCACGTAACCGCTACCGGATTCTGCTGCAATCCTGGCTGGCCCCAGGCCAATCCGGTAGACATGGCCGCCCGCCCACTGCACTTCAGACTGCTCGGCCACGCCTGAATCAGACCAGCGAATCCTGGCCAATAGGTTTTCCAGTCCGAACAGGCCCTCCCGGTCATCCAGTGACAAGCCCTGCAAATCCAGCGATAAATTTTGGAGTGCGCCGTCCTGCAACGTTAATCCGCCGCTGGCCTGGCCTGAGATTTGCAGGTCGCCCAACGCTGACCCGGTCAGCCAGGGCTGCATATAGGTATCGTATAAAGACGGAAATACGGCGTCGCTGATTTCGATCTGCATGGACTCGGTCTTGACGGTCGGGCCAAAAGAAAAACGGCCACTGCCCCGCAAGTCCACACTACCCGGGTGATGATATTCGAACGCATGCACGACCAGCCGCCGGGTGTTTCCCTGCCAATCCAGCCTGGCTGTTGCCCGAATCGGCTGCGAAGGGACAACCAGATAGACCGGATCAATATACAAGCCGCCCCGGTGCCCGGTCATATCCAGTGCCAGCTGCCATCCCGATGCGGCAGGCCGTGCATCAACAACAAGCGCGATGTCCAGGTCCTCACCCGCAACCGTCCCCCCGGCATCGGTGAATTCCTGCGCCTTCAGGCGCAGTTCCATGTCTGCCCTGAGCAGTTGCGGGCCGGTACCCCGCAGACTGGCAGAAACCGCAATGTGGCCGTTACTCTCAAGTACCGGAATGGCGCTGCCGGCTGCAGCCAACTGTGCCGTGACCTTCTCCAGCGGCAATCGGGCGCCCTTTATTGTCACATCCCAGTTCGCGCCCTCGGGATGATAACGAAAGGAAACACGCATGGTTTGCCTGCCATACTCACTGGAGCGCAGTCTGAGATGGGCGTCAGGACAGTGTATGTCCCTGGTATTCAGTACCGCGCGCTCGCATAACAGGTCCAGGTCTGACAACTGGCCTGGTAGCACATGCAAGCTGACCGAATCGGTACTTAAATGCAGCCGCACATGCGACTCATCCAGCCAGCCAACTTGAACAACCACATTGCGCGCCGACCACCCGGAGCCTTCGAGGGTTCCCAGTTTCAAACCAACCGAGTCGTAGGCAAAACCGTGCAGACTGCCGAATACCAGCAGACCCAGGGCAAGCAGTAAGGCAGAAACACCCCGTCTGCTCGGAAAGGTCATTCAGGCAGGAAAAACTCCGGTCGAGAGATAGCGGTCACCGCGGTCACAGATAATGGTCACGATAACTGCATTCTCTACCTGTTTCGAGAGCGACAATGCTGCAGCGACCGCACCCCCTGAAGAAACACCGGCAAAAATTCCTTCCTGCGCAGCCAGTGCCAGTGTCGTCCTTTCCGCATCGGCCTGGTTCACTTCCATAGTGCGGTCAACGCGGTCGGCATCGTAGATAGCAGGCAAATAGGCCTTCGGCCAGCGCCGGATACCCGGGATAGATGCCCCTTCCGCGGGCGTCACGCCAATGATCTCGATTTCCGGGTTCTGTTCCTTCAAAAATTTCGAGACCCCCATGATGGTGCCCGTGGTACCCATGGCACTGACGAAATGGGTAATGCCACCGTTGGTGTCACGCCATATCTCCGGGCCGGTTCCTTCATAATGTGCAAGCGGGTTATCCGGGTTGGAAAACTGGTCAAGCACCTTGCCCTGGCCAAGCCCTTCCATCTGCTTGGCCAGGTCACGGGCCCCTTCCATGCCGGATTCTTTACTCACCAGTACAAACTCGGCACCAAATGCCTTCATAACCGCACAGCGTTCGGCGCTCATGTGTTGCGGCATAATCAGCACCATCCGATAACCCTGCATCGCTGCTGCCATCGCCAGTGCAATCCCGGTATTCCCGCTGGTCGCCTCGATCAGGGTGTCGCCCGGCTTGATATCACCGCGCGCCTCTGCGCGTTTGATCATGCTCAGCGCCGGACGGTCCTTGACAGAACCGGCTGGATTATTACCCTCCAGCTTTACCAGCAGGGTGTTGCTGGTATCACCCGGCAAGCGCTGTAAACGCACAAGGGGTGTATTTCCAACTGTTGATTCCAATGTTTGATAGGCCATCCCGGATCTTCCTTCATCTCATGTGCATGTACAGATTGTATACCCAGGAACAGGAATTATCAGACAATAGATAACAGGATTGACTGACACGGGCAACATGGCCGGGCATCCGTTGTTCGATTACCATGGCAGGGACAGCGCACGCCACGCATATTGCATAAATACAGGGGGATTGAGGCATGGAAGGAATCCACCCGTTCAGACACCTCTTCAAAGCGATCAGGGGCTATCTGCACAGTCTTCGGGAGCGCTTCTCATCAACGGAAGCACCAGCCACCCCCGTGGCACCGCCACTACCCGAAGATGACCTGGAACTCGATGAGCGGCTGCGTTCGTTCCCGGGTGAGATGTTTGCACGCCTGTTGATTGAATTACCCACTCACCGCAGCAACATTGCTGATGCCTACGAGGCCGGGGACATGGGCTGCCTGCGGAACAATGTCCACCAGTTGCTCGGGGGCGCTACCTACTGCGATGCACCGGAACTGACCACCGGCCTGCGTGAATTGCGACTGGCACTAAAGACGGGGGATCCGCAGACCATCCGGTTTTATTACCTGCGCGCCATTGATGTGATCGATGCCACCCTGAGATACAGCGGCTACCGTGGTTAGCTTGTTTCCACCAACAAAACTCTCGCAAAATGGCGTGTGTTTACCTTCATCGTGTTCATGATTCGAGTTGCTCCGGATTAATAGCTGTAATTGAATGACCGTTTGCACTATATAACCTGCCGTTCGCATAAATTATACGAACGACGTATTCTGGCCGGAATCGCCATTCCCTGACCTGCCCGGCATACCCGGGCGGAGCCTGTATCAGTCACTATTGCCGAGCGGGAACTGGATCAGTCCCTTGCGTGACAGTCTGCTGGTTCCCATCACAGAATAGCCGTGATATATGCCGCCCATCAAGTTATGAACGTCATTGCCGCAGCAGACTCTCGATCCCAATGACCACGGCCCGTGCCCTCATGTGCGAAAATACGCCGGCGGGGACCTTCATGGATACGGATTTCACCTTTTTCAATGAATGCGAATCGTAGATCACGAGCCGGTTACCGCCGTACCCCGCGCTGACGTAGAGATAATCCCCTCTGGCCGTGTACTCCGGGAAATGCGAGTGCCCGCCGACCGTGATGGTTTTGACAACGTCCAGGGTCTGCTTGTCAATAAACTGGATCTTACGCGCGTCAGGGCCTACCCCCACTATGTCGATCACGATGTAAGGGGCCTTGGGATGAGCGGCGGGTGATTCACTGGGTCCGAGGACCGGGATACGCTTCACGACCTCGAAGGTATCCATGTCGAATACTGTCACCTCGGGTGGTTCGCAGGCGCTCACCCCGATATTGGTCCCGATGCCCAGCGACCGACCATGTGCCTGGACCACGGCA
>DAOVYA010000280.1 GCA_030635865.1 Gammaproteobacteria bacterium
AAGCAGGACCCTCGCGATGGAAGCAAGCGATGCCGTAGCTGTTGAAGGTGGAGAAAGTGAGATTCTGATAACGGTGAACGGAACTGTTGAATTACTCATTCCCTGAAGATATTTTACTACTGTCCTCTACTAGCAGGCTGCTGAAAAACCCTCATGCGGCACGATCCTGCGTTAAAAATCGGCTCAGAATGCTCATGTACTGCGTGTACACTGCGCTTCTTCGCCGATTTTTGCCTTGTCTCGCACTCGCCTGAGACTTTTTCAACAACCTGCCAGGTCCGTCTCACCGCAGAATTGACTGATTTCACGTCGCGCGGCATCTCTCAGCTTCAGTGCAACCTGCCAGCCTTCACCTTCAGGCAGTACAGGCTGGCATATGGTGACCCTGATTTGACCGTGGTGCGGGAACCAGTTATTGCCGCGCTGGATCTTGCGTGCACCCTTGATAGCAATCGGAATGATCGGGCTGTTGGAGCGTGTGGCTGTAACAAATGCTCCCATGCGGAAGGGTTGCAGTCCTGCAAAGGCTGTAAACGTGCCTTCCGGGAAGAAAACAATGCTCTGGCCGGTTCTTGATTTTTCGGCAATACGCCTTATATCACTGGTGCCCCTGTTTGTATTGAAGCGGTCTACAAATTCGACCCCGAATCGTTGTAACAGCAAACGGGCCGGCCATACCCGGGAGAGTTCCCCTTTTGCAATAAAATGAACGGGAGTGTTCAGTGCCGCAGTGATAATGAATCCGTCCAGGTAGCTGGCATGGTTGGCAACCAGTATACAGGACGTTGTCGGGTCAAGATGTTCAAGTCCCGCGACTCTAAACGGTATAAAGGCGCACCTGAAGAACAGGCGGGCGCCGATATGCGCAAGTTTCTGGCGCCAGCTTTCGAAAGGTGCAAGCACGACTGCCAACCAGGTAAGCAGGCCGATGAACAGAAAAACCGGCCAGACATAGAGTGCATATAACCATTCTCCGGGTGTATGCCTGCTCGGCTCTAAAGCTGCATGGCTTTTTTCACTGTCCCCGAATGAGCCCATCAGCAGGTCGCTGGCCTGGTGTTTCTCGGGTAGAGGGCTTTGTGTGTTGCAGATTTCTGCCTGGCTGCCATTTGCCAGCGTAATAATTGCCTGCATCAGGTCGCTCGGGGTGGTTGCATTGATCGCCGTGGTCTCGTCGAGGCGAATTCCCAGCGTTGTTTCAATTCGCGCTCGTAATTCCATGCGCGCCATGCTGTCCAGTCCGAGTTCGCGTTCAAGATGAGTATCCGGGATGAAATGCAGGTTTTTCCATTTTGGATGGACTTCACCCACCAGGACCTGGATCACTGCCAGTAATGAATTTATGTCCGGTATGTGGCTGTTACTTGTGTGGGTGTGTTCGTTCATATGGATGTTTATGCTAATGTAAACATAACATGAATCATATAAACCGATTCGGTTGCTTACCTGTAGCCAGACTGCTGTTTCTGGTCCTGTTGCTTGCGCCGGCCTGGTATCCGGTTGCAAACGAGCGGCTGGCCGTGGTGCTGGAGGTGCAGGGCGCCATCGGGCCTGCAACTGTCGACTATGTTCATCGGGGTATTGAAAAGGCACAAGAGCAGGCCGCTGGCCTGATCATCCTGCGCATGGATACACCGGGCGGGCTGGATACATCCATGCGCGATATTATCCAGGATATCCTGGTATCTCCCATACCAGTAGTCAGCTATGTTTCTCCAAGTGGTGCCCGTGCAGCCAGTGCAGGCACCTATATTCTCTATGCCAGTCATGTATCTGCCATGGCCCCCGGTACCAACCTGGGAGCGGCCACACCGGTTGAAATCGGTGGTGTACCGGATCCAAAGGGTTTGATGGACGAGGAAGGTGGTGATGCCGGTGGCGAGCAGGATGCAATGGAGCGCAAGCGCATCAATGATGCGGTGGCCTATATCCGCAGCCTGGCACAGATGCGCGGCAGAAATATCGAGTGGGCCGAACTGGCCGTGCGGGAAGCCGCCAGTCTGTCGGCGATTGACGCCCTGGAGATGAATGTCATTGACCTGCTGGCGGCGGACCTTCCTGATCTGCTGAACCAGCTCAACGGGCGCAGCGTGACCGTGTCAGGGGTTGAACGGGTGCTCGATACCAGTGGTTTGCAGTTGCAGACAATCCTGCCGGACTGGCGCAACCGCTTGTTGACCGTGATTACCGATCCAAATATTGCCTACGTGTTGATGCTGATCGGGATCTACGGGCTGTTCTTCGAATTTGCCAACCCCGGTTATATATTGCCGGGTGTTGCCGGTGCGATCAGCCTGTTACTGGCCCTCTATGCCTTCCAGATTCTTCCGGTGAATTATGCCGGGCTCGGGCTGCTTTCCCTGGGGATTATTTTTATGCTGGCAGAGGCGTTTGTGCCAAGTTTTGGTGCGCTTGGTTTTGGCGGCGTGATTGCTTTTGTTATCGGCTCTATTATTTTATTTGACCAGGAGGGGTCGGATTATGCGGTATCACTGCCATTAATCTTTACGCTCTCCCTGTTAACGGCCGGTTTTTTTCTTTTTATTGTCGGCGCGGCCATCAAGGCACGCAACAGGCCGGTGGTCAGCGGGCAGGAGGAGATGTTGGCCGCTGTTGGTGAAGTACTGGAAGATTTCGAGGGCAACGGGCGGATTCGTATCCATGGTGAAGTATGGAATGCAAAATCTGTCGTACCGTTACACAAGGGTAGCCTGGTGGAGGTTATTGCCATGGATGGTCTTGTCCTGCATGTTAAACCTGTAACCAAGGAGAGTTGAAATGGCAATACAATCCATGTTTGTCGGACTGATAGTGTTTGTTGCACTGCTGCTCTACACCTTCCGTGTGTTACGGGAATATGAGCGCGGCGTGATTTTTACGCTGGGACGGTTCTGGAAGGTCAAGGGACCCGGGCTGATTATTGTTGTTCCGATCATCCAGCAGATGGTCAAGGTTGAACTGCGTACCGTGGTGATGGATGTGCCGAGCCAGGATGTTATCTC
>DAOVYA010000099.1 GCA_030635865.1 Gammaproteobacteria bacterium
ATCTTTGTTACCACCACCGGCAACATCGACGTCATCACCCATGACCATATGAAGGCCATGAAGAATGAAGCCATCGTCTGCAATATCGGCCATTTTGATTCCGAGATCGATATTGCAAGCCTGCGTCAATATGAATGGGACAACATTAAACCCCAAGTCGACCACGTGATCTTCCCGGATGGCAAGCGCATCACCGTACTGGCCGAAGGGCGCCTGGTGAACCTCGGGTGTGCCACCGGCCACCCGAGCTTTGTGATGTCCGCTTCGTTTACCAACCAGGTCATTGCACAGATCGAACTCTGGCAAAACCCGGACAAGTACGAAAACAAGGTTTATGTCCTGCCCAAGAACCTGGATGAAAAGGTTGCACGTCTGCACCTGGGTAAGATCGGCGTCGACCTTACACCGCTGTCGAAGGAGCAGGCTGAATACATCAATGTACCGATGGAAGGACCCTACAAACCGGATTATTACCGCTACTAGCCCTTCGGGCCTTTGTCCGGGCAACGGTACTGAAAAACGGTGAGAAGTGAAAAGTAAAAAGTAAGAAGTAAGGAGTAAAAAGTGAGTGGGTAAAAGGTGAGCGGACGTTCACTTCTTACTCTTTACTTTTCACTTTTTACTTCTCACTTCTCACTCTATCAGTCGTGTAGCCCGGATAAAGCACAACGGCATCCGGATCGTGGCATTTGTGAAATTAGAACACATTAATGGACTCACAAAAAAAATACACACCGACCTTCAGCTTTGAATTCTTTCCTCCGAAGACGGAAGATGGAATCGCCAAGCTGGCAGAAACCAGCAAGAAACTTGCCGCACTAAAACCTCGGTTCTTCTCCGTCACCTTTGGCGCCGGCGGCTCAACCCGTGACCGCACCTTCGATACCGTTATCGATCTTCAGGAAGAATCCGGTATAGAAACCGCGCCGCACCTGTCCTGTATCAGCTCCACGCACGACAACATTCGTGAAATGCTGCATGGCTACCAGGCAAAAGGCATCAGCCATATTGTCGCACTACGCGGCGACATGCCTTCCGGCATGGTCGAGGCCGGTGAGTTCCGCTATGCCAACGAGCTGGTTGGTTTCATCCGTGAGGAGACAGGCGATCACTTTCATATCGAGGTTGCGGCCTACCCGGAATATCACCCACAGGCAAGCAGCCCCGACAGGGATCTTGCAAATTTCAAGCGCAAGGTGGAAGCCGGTGCCAGCAGTGCGATCACGCAATACTTCTATAATCCGGATGCCTACTTCCGCTTCATCGATAGCTGCGAGCAGTCCGGTATCGATATCCCGATCGTGCCCGGCATCATGCCGATCACCAACTATCATCAACTGGCACGTTTCTCGGATGCCTGTGGATCCGAGATACCACGCTGGATACGCAAACGCCTGGAAGCCTATGGCGAGGACCTCGGCTCGATCCGCGCTTTCGGTGAAGAAGTCATTACCAGCATGTGTGAACGACTGCTTGATCATGGCTCACCGGGACTGCATTTTTACACCCTTAACCGGGCAGGACCTGCGCTCGCCATCTGGAAAAACCTGGGTCTGTAGCAGAAATAAGTCAGCATCTTTACATCACGGCGACGGTTCCAGCCTGCATGCGCATTCCTCGTATATATACCTCGCAACCCCTTGCGGAAGGGGCCACGCTGACAATCAGCGGTCAACCGGCGCACCACATCACCCACGTACTGCGCCTGCGTACCGGCGCAACGCTGATCGTCTTTGGGCAAGGACACGAACACCACGCAATATTGAGTGACACCCGGCGATCGGAAGTCACGATTGAAGTGGGCGCGCCAGGCGGGAGCATGAATGAGTCGTCAATCGACGTAACCCTGCTACAGGGTATTGCACGCAACGAGCGAATGGATTTCATTCTGCAGAAATCTGTAGAACTTGGAGTGAACAGAATCCAGCCTTTATGGATGCAACGCAGCCAGGGCCACTTGAAAGGAGAGCGGCTGGAGAAACGCATTCAACATTGGCAAGCTGTGATCATCAGCGCCTGTGAGCAGTGCGGGCGCTCCACCTTGCCCGAACTGTTTGCGCCGGATGAATACGCAAACTGGCTGAATACCCAGGCATACGACGGCCTGAAACTCATGTTGCAGCCGGATAGCACGGTGGGCCTGCATAAGATACAGCCACCTGGTGGAACGGTTTATTTACTGGTTGGGCCCGAGGGCGGACTGAACCCGGAAGAACAATTGCTTGCCAACAATGCCGGTTTTACCGGTATTCGCCTTGGGCAACGCGTCCTGCGCACCGAGACCGCCGCACTCGCCGCACTCGCCGGCATGCAGACCCTGTGGGGTGATTTTAAATAGCTTCAATCAAGAGAGAATAAATCCCGCGAAGCTTCCGCTCCTGCCTTACAGAGAGACGATCGTTGAAGTGCCAGGAGGCGAACTTTGAAGGTTGTGGCGGACTGCTAGGCAGCCTGATCGATACACTGTTCAAGCATCTCCTGCAGGCAGCCCAGATCAGGGATTGCCGCAAGTTCATTACCAAGCTGGACCACGCAGTGCAGACCTTCGTTCTCGTACGCTTCAACGCTGTCAGCAGTGTCATCGCCAAACTGTATCAGCCCTGGCAACCCCGCCGTTACAATCCCGTAATATTCGACGCTGCTATCCGGTCGAACCGAATTGACAATCATCAGGCGTGAGAATACGGGATTGGAGGGAACTGTGAGTCCACACAGGGTTTCCAGCGAGATCACCGGTATCTCACGCTCACGCCATCTAACCTTACCCAGAAACCATTCCGGCATACCCGGCACTTCCTCGGGTGCGCGATAACTGCCGATTTCGGCAACCACCATGTTTGGCAGCAGCAGGTTCATCCCGCACAGTGGCACCCACAAACTGCGTACCTTTTCCTGTGCACTGTCTGGCAGAATTGACTGCCCTGATTCACTGCTGTTCATGCGCACTCCTCTCTGGTCTTGACATCAATCAGGTTATGAACGGATTCCAGTAATTCGCTTTCCTGGTACGGTTTACCGAGATAATCGTTTACACCTATCTGCTTCGCGTGCTCGCGGTGCTTGTCACCGGTACGCGATGTAATCATGATGATAGGGACGTGTTTAAAGCGGTCGTCATTACGCATATGGGTTGCAAGCTCAAAACCATCCATACGCGGCATCTCGATATCCAGCAGCATCATATCCGGAACATTTTCCTGCAACAGCCCCATGGCATCGACACCGTCCTTAGCTGTCATCACCCTGAATCCATTGCGCTCCAGCAGACGGGTCGTAACCTTGCGTACGGTAATCGAATCATCCACCACCATTACATGCAGTCGTTCATCGGCCTTTGAGGTCACTGTCATATCAGGCACGGCAACCTGGTTTATCCGGGAAAGCGACATGACATCCAGGATCAGGACCACACGGCCGTCACCCAGGATGGTTGCCCCGGATATTCCATCAATATTACTCAGTTGTGCGCCGAGCGGCTTGATTACAATTTCCCGGTTCCCGAGTATGGATTCAAGCTGGAATGCAACACGCTTTTCACCAAGGCGTGCCAGCACAACCGGCACCTGGCTCTGCTGCACTCCCTGCTCCGCACCACCGCAGCCCAACAAGCTGCCAAGGTGCTTCAACCGGTATGAGTTACCTGCATATTCAAGAGTATTGTCTTCCGCCTGGTAACAGTCGGCCAGTTCCTCGGGAGAAACTCGTGCGACACCCTCAATACTGCCCAGCGGTACACAGAAAGTTTCCTCGCCCGCCTTGACCAGCAGGGCCTGGTTAACCGCCAGCGTATAAGGCAGACGTACGGTAAATGCTGCGCCCGCTCCTGCAGTGGAAGTAATGTGCAACGACCCACCCAACTGCTTGACCTCGCCGTTAACAACATCCATCCCTACACCACGTCCGGATAACTGGGTAACCTCCGCGGCCGTACTGAATCCCGTATGCAATACAAACTGCATAATGTCACTGTCAGAAATTTCTGCATCGGGCCCAATCAGGTTGCGTTCAATAGCACGCGCGCGAATTGCTTCAATATCGAGCCCTGCACCATCATCCTCGATAGAAAGTACAATTTCGGATCCTTCTCTCTGAAAGTTTATAGTGACAGACCCGACCGGTGATTTACCCTGTTTCTTGCGAATAGCCGGATCTTCAATGCCATGTGCGACGGCGTTGCGCAACATGTGCTCAAGCGGCGCGATAATTCTTTCGATAACAGTGCGGTCCATTTCGCCATCCGCACCTTCAAGCCTGAGTTCCACTTTCTTGCCAAGTTCTCTTGCTGACTGGCGCAGGATTCTACGCAGGCGTGGTGCAAGCCCTGAAAAAGGAGTCATACGGGAGCGCAACAGGCCTTCCTGCAGATCAGTACTGACACGTGACTGTTGCAGTAACAGCGTTTCTGATTCACGAGTCGTATTTTCCATCAACTCCTGGATACTGCGCAAGTCGCTAATACTTTCGATGAGCGAGCGTGACAATTGTTGCAAATTTGAATAACGGTCCATTTCAAGTGGATCAAAGTCCTGGTCCACGGTTTCGCCTTCCTGCTCATAACGAAACAGGATATGCGCCTCTGTCTCTATTTCTACCTGGCGCAACTGCTCGCGCAGACGTCCAATCGTCTGGTCGAGCTCACCCAGGTTATAGCGATAATCACTGATCTGCTGCACCATGCGTGCACGGTAGATATTGATTTCACCTGCATGATTCACCAGGTTATCCAGAAGATCGGCCCGCACCCGGACCTGTTCACTACGAACACGAGTGTCCTTGCGACGCTCGACCTTCGGCGGCAATGTGCCCATCTTCTGCAGCTTCGCAGGTTCTGGCAGAATTTCCTGCTCCTCCATGCCCGCTTCGGCTTCGACGGCCTGCTCTTCCACGATATCAACATCGACCGGTCCTGTATCGTCGGCGACTCCGGCTTCCAGCCCCATGCTATCTATCGCCGTCTTCAACTCATCTGCATCTGTGGGAAGCTCACGTGCCTTGACGTGTTCGAGCATCTCGGCGAGGTGATCATGGGAATCATGCAACAGGACAAACAGGTCAGGCGTGACCTCGACCTGCCCTTCAACAACACGTACCAGCAGGGATTCAAGTGTATGGCTCAGATCACCCATCGGGGTGATATCAACCATGCGGGCGCCACCTTTAAGGGTGTGCAACTGCCGCTGGAACTCATCCATCAATTCCTGGCTGGCAGGCTCATCCGCCCATGCACGTAATGTATTCTCGCCCGCGTCGATAATCTCGGATGCCTCTTCAATAAATACTTCAAGGAGTTCACTGTCCACGGCCGCATAGGGATCATCTGCAGGCTGCGCCTCACCGGTTCTCGGTAGCGCCTCTACCCGGGTACGCAGCTGTTGCTGGAATTCCTCGTCGAAGGACATGTCCGGTAATTGTTGAATCAACCGGCTGATTTCTGTCGCACTATCGCGCAGGACATCCAGCGCAGCAGCACTTGCCAGGTGGCGTCCCTGGTAAAGTCCATCAAAATAATCATCCAGCACACCGGCCAGGTTCATGATTGAACAAATATTTGCAGAGTTGGATATTCCGGAAATGGTATGCAATGAACGGTACAGCGATTCCGTCACTTCACACGGCGCCCGGTTCGATTCCAGGAAATCCCCGATCAATAGCAGGTGTTCACTGCACTCCTTGGTGAAAATCTCCAGCAGGCCCGGATCGTCTTCAGGCGTGTCTTCTGTTACCTGATTTTCTTCAGGAGATACCTGGCCATCTCCGGAGGATTCGACCGGGACAGCATCATCTGCAGCTGCCGGTTCGACAATTTCACCCCGGGCGAAGGCTTCGGCATGAACTACCATCTCCTCGATATCCAGTTCCGGCGCAGCCCCGTCACGCAGCTGCTCAAACAACTGCTGCAATGCCGCCGGGACCCGGCCCAGCAAAACAAATAGCGGATCACTGGCTTCGACCGCCCCGTCCAGTACCCGGTTTAACAGGTTTTCCAGTGCCCAGGCGAATTCTCCCATAACCAGGGCACGCGCCATGCGGCCGCTGCCTTTCAGGGTATGCATGCTGCGGCACAACGTTGCCAGCGGCTCGGAATTATCAGGTTGACTAATCCATTGCGGCATATTTTCTGAAATAATGGCAATAACTTCAGCCGCTTCTTCAAGAAAAATTTCCAGTATCTCGG
>DAOVYA010000015.1 GCA_030635865.1 Gammaproteobacteria bacterium
GAAGCAGCAGATAAAATTATTACCGGCATTTCCGGTGCGATAGCTGCCAATACGGTGACCTATGATCTGCACCGTTTGATGGAAGGAGCAACAAAGGTAAGTTGCTCTGAATTTGGTGATGCGATTATCGCCCATGCCTGATCTGTCTTGCGGTAGTTATATGAAAAAACCGCATGAAGAAACTGCGCGGTTTTTTCATTTATTTTGCTGACGGTTTAGTCCTGGATATCCTGTCTTTTGCCATTGCTCTAATGGCCGAATTACCTTCATCAGGTAATAGCTTTTAACCCTGTTTTCGTCAGGTCAAGTATGGCCTGTATCAGCCGATCTATGTGTAATCATTCTATCAGGGGCGCATGCATGCCGGTTTTTCGTGGTAAAATAAACCTGTAGCTGGTAAGTATGGATTTATTCTGAATTGGAACCGGTACCATGAGTAGCAAACAGGAGCACCGCGGTGATGAGGGCCTCGCGCTGGAGGAGGTCAGGCCAAGGCTGAAAGAGCCGGCCATGTATAAAGTGGTTCTGCTGAACGATGACTACACTCCGATGGAGTTTGTTGTCACCTTGCTGGAGAAACTGTTTGGCATGGATAGAGAGAAAGCAACACGGGTTATGCTGCTTGTTCATTCGCACGGAAAAGGCGTGTGTGGAATATTTACGTATGAAATTGCAGAAACCAAGGTCGCACAGGTCAATGAATATTCAGAACGTCATCAGCATCCGTTGCTGTGTAGCATGGAAGAGGTTTAGGATAGAAGTTCGAGGGTCATAACATGTTAAGCAAAGAACTGGAATTTACGCTTAATCTCGCCTTCAAGGAAGCGCGAGAGAAAAACCATGAATTCATGACCGTTGAGCATCTGCTGTTTGCATTATTGGGGAATCCTACCGCCGTCGAAGTACTGCGCGCCTGTGGTGCGGACCTGGAATCACTTAAAAAAGATGTTGGGACCTTTCTTGGTGAAACCACGCCTAAACTATCGAATGATGATACCCGGGAGACACAACCCACCCTCGGGTTCCAGAGGGTTTTGCAGCGAGCCGTTTTTCATGTTCAGTCATCAGACAGGAATGAAGTAACGGGTGCAAATGTACTGGTCGCTATTTTCAGCGAACAGGAATCACAGGCTGTTTATTTCCTCAACAAGTCGGATATAACCCGGCTTGATGTCGTCAACTATATATCTCACGGTATTTCGAAGGTGCATGATCAGCCAGAGGAGAACCTGGAAAATGGAGATCAGGGTGAACTGCCAGATTCGACCGCAAAACAGCCGCTGGAAAGTTATGCGACCAATCTTAACGAACAGGCCGCACAGGGCCGCATCGATCCATTGATAGGAAGGCGGGAGGAGGTCCAGCGAACCATCCAGATTCTCTGCCGTCGTCGTAAAAACAATCCCCTGTTCGTTGGTGAGGCGGGTGTAGGCAAAACTGCGCTGGCTGAAGGCCTCGCAAAGATGATTGTTGAAGGTGATGTGCCCGAAATACTATTGAACAGCACGATTTATTCACTGGACCTGGGCTCACTGGTCGCGGGTACCAAGTATCGTGGAGATTTTGAAAAAAGGCTTAAAGCTGTCCTGGGGCAGGTCAGGCAAGAGGAAGGAGCCATCCTGTTTATTGACGAGATCCACACCATGATTGGTGCAGGCGCTGCATCTGGTGGTGTCATGGATGCCTCCAACATGATGAAACCGATGCTGGCAAGCGGTGAGTTGAAGTGCATCGGATCTACTACTTACCAGGAATATCGCGGTATCTTTGAAAAAGATCATGCCCTCACAAGACGTTTCCAGAAAATCGATATCACCGAGCCCAGCGTCGAAGAGACAATTACTATCCTCAAAGGTCTGAAAAGCCGGTTCGAGGAATATCACAACGTTAAATTCTCTTCGCGTGCATTGCGGACCGCGGCTGAGTTGTCGGATCGCTATATCAATGACCGTCACCTGCCGGACAAGGCGGTTGATGTAATTGACGAAGCCGGGGCAAGCCAGCGATTGAAACCACCATCGAAACGTAAAAAGACCATCGGTGTCGGGGATATTGAACATGTCATCGCCCAATGGGCACGCATTCCCGAGAAATCAGTCTCTGCATCGGACAAGGAATCGCTGCGCACCCTGGAACGGGATTTGAAAATGGTGGTATATGGACAGGACCTTGCAATCGAGACCCTCGCAACGGCCATCAAGATGTCGCGCTCCGGCCTTGGCAATGAAAGCAGGCCTATTGGTTCATTTTTATTCGCCGGCCCCACCGGGGTAGGCAAGACAGAGGTAAGTCGACAACTTGCCAGGATTATGGGGCTGGAGTTGATTCGTTTCGATATGTCCGAGTACATGGAACGCCATACGGTTTCACGCCTGATTGGTGCGCCGCCGGGCTATGTTGGTTACGACCAGGGTGGTTTGCTGACCGAGGCTATTACAAAGACCCCGCACGTGGTTCTCCTGCTTGATGAAATCGAAAAGGCACACCCGGATGTTTTTAACCTGCTCCTGCAGGTGATGGACCACGGTACACTGACCGATAACAACGGTCGCCAGGCAGATTTTCGTAACGTGGTGCTGGTAATGACGACCAATGCCGGTGCACATGAGATGAGCCGGGCGTCTATCGGGTTCACGCACCAGGATCATTCAGCTGATGCGATGGAGATTATAAAGAAGCTGTTTACCCCGGAATTCAGGAACCGCCTCGATTCCATAGTGCAATTCAATGCCCTTGACCCTGCTGTCATGATCCAGGTCGTGGACAAATTCATCTTCGAGCTGGAGGCGCAGTTCCAGGCGCAGCAGGTAACCATTGAAGTGGATGAAGCAGCGCGGCTCTGGCTGGCCGAGCACGGTCATGACGAGAAGATGGGCGCGCGCCCAATGGCGCGTCTTATCCAGCAGCACATAAAGAAGCCTATGGCCGAAGAGCTATTGTTTGGAAGGCTGGCGCATGGCGGACACCTGATTGTTCACCTGGAGGAGGACGAACTGGCTTTTGAAATTCAGGAAAAAGAGACGGCGCACTGAAGGGCGTTGGCAGGGTAGGGGGTTAGCGTGCCCTGTAGGTAATCCGGCCCTTGCTGAGATCATAAGGGGTCAATTCAACGGTGACCTTGTCTCCACGCAAAATCCTGATGTAGTGTTTGCGCATCTTGCCCGAAATATGGGCCGTCACAACATGGCCATTTTCCAGTTCGACCCGAAACATGGTGTTGGGAAGGGTCTCGGTGACCGTTCCTTCCATTTCAATGTGTTCTTCTTTTGCCATAGGTATTTACAGAATCAAGTTTGGGCTGGCGCGCATTATACCTGAAACATCCTCCTTTAATATCCCTTTTAGCACGGATAAATGACCAGAAAGCACTGATTTTTTAGTCATTGCGAGTGCGGTGTACAGAGATATAGAAGTGCCGCGGCAAAACACCCCCCCGTCATTGCGAGGAACGCAGTGACGCGGCAATCTCTTTAGTCTGCTGCCAGATTCAGGAGATTGCCGCGCTTCGCTCGCAATGACGGGGTGGGTGGGCTCGCAATGACGGGGATTGCCTGGCTGCGTCACTATGTTCTTCGCAATGACGGGAATATTTCAGAAAAAATCAGGGTTTTCCATGGATAAGGCTGATATTCGCATCAAGGACCCAGGTCGGGGCATCATCTGTTTTGCGACATTCCCGCTGCAGAATCCGGCTGAACTGCCGGCGTGGCATAAAAGATGCGCCCAGGCTTTCCATGTGGCTGGTGTGGACCTGGCAGTCGATCAGCGGGAAATGCCAGCGTTCCAACTGGCGGGTGAGGGCTACGAAGGCGACTTTGGAAGCATCCGTGACCCGGGTAAACATGGATTCACCAAAGAATATGCGTCCGATTGATACGCCGTAGAGGCCGCCGGCAAGTTTGTCATCGAACCAGCATTCCACTGAATGAGCATAGCCGGCCGCATGCAAATCAGTATAGGCTGCCAGCATTTCATCGGTAATCCAGGTGCCTGACTGTTTCGGGCGTGACCTGGAACAGGCCTTGACGACCTCGCCAAAGCACCTGTCCATGGTGACCGTAAATTTACCCTGCCTGAGCGTTTTTTTCAGGCTGCGCGAAATATTCAGATTGGCCGGTTCCAGGATCAAACGCGGGTCAGGTGCCCACCAGAGTATCGGTTGATCCGGACCGAACCAGGGGAAAATACCCCTGGAATAGGCAAGCAACAGTCGCTCCACGCCAAGGTCTCCACCAACGGCCAGCAGGCCGTCAGGTTCGCACAATGCAAGCTCGACATCCGGGAAATCAATAACCGGGGCATTCGGATCTATCCAGTAGGGCGCTACATCACGCTGCCGGGTCATGCAGAGTTCTCCTTATCAACCTTCTTGAACGGTGAGGTACCTGAGAGCTCACTATGATAATCGACCACCAGTTCATGCTCCTGAAGCAGGTAACGGTCAATGACCGGCCTGAACTCATCATCCTCAATCCAGTGTGTGGACCATGTAAGGACCGGTAAAAACCCACGACTGATTTTATGCTCGCCCTGGGCTCCCGGCTCAAACAGGTTGAGACCATGTTTGATGCAGTATTCTATCCCCTGGTAGTAGCAGGTTTCGAAATGCAGGCTGTGGAACTCCTGCAGGCAACCCCAATGCCGCCCATAGAGGGCATCATCGCCACGCAGCATGATTGCACCTGCAACTGCACGGCCTCCAAGCGTGGCAAAAACCAGCACCACCTGGTCACCCATGGTGCGACTGATCTCATGAAAAAACCCGGCTGAGAGGGTTGGTATACCTGACTTCTTCTCGAAAGTCGTCCGGTAAAAATAATGCATGATATCCCACTGTTCTTCTGTAGCCTCACTGCCATGCACGATCTCCATATGAATTCCGGCTTCCTCTACATGGCGCCGCTCCCGGCGGATTTTCTTGCGTTTACGGGAAGTCAGCCTGGAAAGAAAATCATCGAAGTTGCGGTAGCGCTGGTTGGTCCAGTGAAAATGACACCCGGTACGCCGCATAAACCCGTGTTTGATCAGCGTATCCGTATCGCGCTTGTCCGTAAACAACCAGTGCAGTGATGATGAACGGCTACGTTCAGTCAGCGACAGCGCTTCTTCAATCAGTGATTTGACCACCCGGGCGCGGTCAGCAAGAGGATGTACCAGCAGCCTTGGGCCGGTAACGGGTGTATATGGAATTGCCGCTACCAGTTTCGGATAATAGGGTTTGCCGGCACGCTGCCAGGCATCGGCCCAGGCCCAGTCAAAAACAAACTCACCGTAGGAATTATCCTTGAGATAGAGCGGCACCAGTCCTGCCAGGCTCCCGTCATCATCGTATGCGGCAATATGCCGGGGTAGCCAGCCATGGTGCTCGCCAACGCATTGATGCTGTTCCAGTGCCGCAAGGAATTCAAAACGCAGGAAGGGATTACTGGTGCCGGCAACACTGTTCCATTCCTCTGCGGGAATGTCCTTTATCTGCTGGATGACTGCTGTATGCATGAACAAACATCAGCTTATTGATGCGTGATGTTTCCCTGTTTTCAGTCCGGGTCGCAGTTATCTGAGCGTGCCCTGTGATGGTCCATATGGGCCAGCCAGGTTTCTGCATCAAGGGCGGCCATGCAACCAGTGCCAGCCGAAGTGATTGCCTGCCGGTAGATGTGGTCGCTGACATCGCCTGCTGCGAAAATACCGTCGATGCTGGTCGTCGTGGCGCCACCCTCGGTACCGGTCTTTATTTTCAGGTAACCGTTATGCATCTCAAGCTGCTCTTCGAATATCTGCGTATTCGGCTTGTGTCCAATCGCAATAAAAACACCCTGCAGGTCGATGTCCTGTGTGCTTCCATCCTTGACGTTTTTAATTCGCATGCCGGTAACGCCACTGTCGTCTCCCAGTACTTCTTCGAGAATACTGTCCCACTTGATGGTGACTTTTCCCTCCGCCTCTTTCTTGAATAAACGGTCCTGCAGTATCTTTTCAGACCTTAGTTCATCACGACGATGCACCAGTGTGACATGAGAGGCGATGTTTGCAAGATAGAGCGCTTCCTCAACCGCCGTATTACCACCACCAATTACAGCGACAGGCTGTTGTTTGTAGAAAAACCCGTCACAGGTTGCACAGGCAGAAACCCCTTTCCCCTTGAAGGCCTCTTCGGACGGCAGCCCCAGGTACATCGCAGACGCCCCGGTGGCAATAATCAATGCATCACAGCAATAGACGCCGCTATCACCTTCAAGCCGGAACGGGTGCTGCTCAAGATTAGCTGTATGAATATGATCAAAAATGATTTCGGTATTGAAGCGCTCTGCATGCGCGCGCATGTCTTCCATCAATGGTGGCCCTTGCAGGTCCGGGGCACCACCCGGCCAGTTCTCGACTTCCGTCGTCGTCATCAACTGGCCACCCTGTTCCAGGCCGGTAATCAGAACGGGGGAGAGGTTGGCACGAGCGGCATACACAGCGGCTGTATAGCCGGCCGGGCCTGAACCCAGAATAAGAAGGCGGCAGTGCTTGGTGTCACTCATGTATAATCACTCCGGTTAATTCACAGCCTGATGACAGGTTACTGATTGCACTTTCACAAACAGGGTATCCGGCGATTGATTCCGGATGCGGGGTCAGGCAAAGGCAAATGGTACGGAACTTGAGAGACAGGGTAAAGCCATGCGTATAGGGATCCCGCGAGAGATCAAGCCAATGGAAGGCCGCGTTGCGTTGAAACCGGATGCATGCCGTGTACTGTGGGAATCCGGCCATTCTCTAACCGTCGAGCAAAATGCCGGAGCATTATCAGGGTATTCTGATAATCAATACATTGCTGCCGGTGCCAGCATTGGCATCGACGCGGCGACAACCTATAGCGAGTCCGAGCTGATCGTCAAGGTCAAGGAACCCGCCACGGGGGACTTGCAGTACCTGGAAAAGAATCACCTGCTGTTCTGTTACCTGCACCTGGCACCCAATCCGGAGCTGATAGACAAGCTGCAGACAATCGGCCTGACTGCGGTTGGCTTTGAAACCGTCGAGACTGACAGTGGCGAACTTCCCCTGCTGGCACCCATGAGTGACATCGCAGGCCGGTTGGCAACCCAGGTAGCCACCTGCCTCCTGCATCAACCACGTGGCGGGAAAGGCCTGCTGCTGGGGGGGATACCAGGCGCGGACCCGGGACGGGTAGTGATCATCGGGGCAGGTAACGCAGGTGGTAATGCGGCTGCACTGGCAGCAGCCATCGGTGCTGAAGTCGTGGTTTTCGATTTACGCGGTGATCGCTTGTCCGCAATGCGCTCGCTGGGTAACAATGTCACAGCACTGCAGCCTGATCCCGCTGTCCTGGAAAGGGAGGTTGCCGCAGCCGATGTGCTGATTGGTGCTGCTCTCAGGCCGGGCGGGAAATCACCTCATATCGTCACGCGCGGGATGGTTCGGCAAATGCAGGCAGGCAGCATTGTTGTGGATATTTCGGTGGACCAGGGTGGTTGTATCGAAACCACGCGTCCGACGACCTGGGAAGATCCAACCTATATAGAAGAAGGTGTGGTGCATTTCAGCGTGACCAACATGCCGGGTGCGGTACCACGCAGCGCCACACAGGCGCTCTCGACAATATTGCTGCCTTACGTTCAGGCGATCTGTGAACCCGACTGGAAATCCAGACCTGAACTTCTAAAGGGGATTAACATTGAAGCCGGTGATGTCATCCACCCGGCCCTGAAAGAATCGCTTGATTGAAGGGAATAAACGAATAAAATCTGGCAATTGGCTTAAATACTTCGGGAAGTACATGATTTGGCACAAGCACAACGCAAAGTGAAGGCAGCCGGGCGGCTGACACACCAGGTATCCCGGGGGTTACGCGAAGGTGCCTTGCTGATCCTTGGTGCAATTGCGCTCTACCTGCTGGTATCCTTGGCCAGTTACCACCCGGCTGATCCGGGGTGGTCCAACAGCGGTGCCGTCACGCATATCCAGAATTCCGGCGGTCTGATCGGTGCCTGGCTGGCGGATATCCTGCTCTACCTGCTTGGATACCTGGCGTACCTGTTTCCGGTGATTATCGGTTACAGCGGATGGCTGGTGTATCGCGGGCATACGCCCACGGGTGACATCGACCTCCACGTGCTGGCGGTCCGCTGGGCAGGATTCTTGCTGACGGTGGGTGCCGGTTGCGGACTGGCGGCACTACAGCCTGGAGCAGCGCGGGGAGAACTGCCTGCAGGTTCCGGTGGAGTCCTCGGTGAGGTGATCGGCAACGGGCTGGTCGATCTGGTCAGTCCTGTTGGCGCAAGCCTGTTTCTGCTGGCGCTGTTTCTTACCGGCGCAACACTGTTCACCGGACTGTCATGGCTGACCGTCATGGATTTCATTGGCAAGCATGCGGTACAGCTTACTGACAGGCTGCTGGAACTGGCAAAACAGATCCCCGTTTATCTTGCAGCAAGGCGGAGCCGTTTACAGCGTGAAGAAGTCGTCAAGGCCAGCCAGGAGAAAGTCGCGCGGCGCAAGCCGATCCGGATTGAACCGGTCATCAAGAAGTCCAGTCCCAGCGAACGGGTAGAACGCGAGCGGCAAGTCCCGCTGTTCGACCCGCCACCGAATACCGAGTTACCGCCCCTGTCTTTACTGGATGATCCACCGCCTTCACAGGAAGGTTACTCGACCTCGGCCCTGGAAGCGATGTCACGCCTTGTTGAAATGAAGTTGCTGGACTTCAATATCGAGGTCGAAGTCGTCGCAGTACATCCCGGCCCTATTATTACCCGTTTTGAACTGGATCTCGGCGTAGGCGTCAAGGTTAGCCAAATCACCAATCTTGCAAAGGATATCGCCCGTGCACTGTCTGCGATCAGCGTTCGTGTCGTTGAAGTGATTCCAGGGAAATCAGTCATTGGGCTTGAGATACCCAATGAATATCGTGAACTTGTCAGTCTCGGCGAAATACTCGGTTCCAGGGAATACGATGAGTCGAACTCGCCGTTAACCATGGCACTGGGCAAGGACATCAGCGGCCAGCCGGTAGTCGTGGACCTGGCAAGGATGCCGCACCTGCTGGTCGCAGGCACAACCGGGTCCGGTAAATCCGTGGCCGTGAACGCCATGGTATTGAGCCTGCTCTACAAGACACTGCCAAAAGATGTACGCATCATCATGATTGATCCAAAGATGCTTGAATTGTCCGTATATGAGGGGATTCCGCATCTGCTTACACCGGTCGTCACAGATATGAATGAGGCCTCCAACGCCTTGCGCTGGTGTGTTGGCGAAATGGAACGACGTTACCGCCTGATGGCCGCCTTGGGTGTACGCAATATCAGCAGCTACAACCGCAAGGTCAAAGAGGCAGAGGATGCCGGTAAGCCAATACCGGACCCGTTGTTCAAGCCTGAAGCAGCGCTTGAAGGTACCGAGCATCCTATGCTGCAAGAGCTACCCTTTATTGTCATTATTATTGATGAACTGGCTGACATGATGATGGTGGTTGGCAAGAAGGTCGAGGAACTGATAGCACGTCTCGCACAAAAGGCGCGTGCTGCCGGTGTTCATCTGATCCTGGCGACCCAGCGCCCATCGGTCGATGTGATTACCGGCCTGATCAAGGCCAATATCCCCACCCGGATTGCTTTCCAGGTGTCATCCAAGATCGACTCCCGAACCATCCTTGATCAGATGGGGGCGGAGCAATTACTTGGACATGGCGACATGCTGTATCTTCCTCCGGGCACTGCCGTACCTGTCCGCGTTCACGGTGCCTTTGTCTCAGACCAGGAAGTGCACAAGGTTGCCGCCCATCTCAAGGGCAAGTCCGCACCGGAATACATGAACGAGATCCTCGAGGTGCAGTCAGACCCGGTTCCCGGCCTTTCACCTGAAAAAGGCAGTGGCAATGGCGATGACACGGAATCCGTTCCGCTCTACGACGAGGCAGTTTCCATCGTGACCCAGACGCGCCGCGCATCCATTTCCGGGGTACAGCGGCGGCTAAAAATCGGTTACAACCGTGCTGCACGTATGATAGAGCACATGGAAATAACCGGAATTGTCGGGCCTATGGAAACCAATGGCAGCCGTGAAGTGCTGGCTCCGCCGCCACCTGACGCATGAAGGATTTTGCACGCCGGTTTACTGTTTCAGGTCTTTTCCTGCTGCTGTTTGCGTCAGCCATCCAGGCAGATTCCGGACCAGGCTATGTACAGGACTTTTTCAATGAACTGCGCACCCTGCAAGCCGATTTTGACCAGCAGGTGGTCGACAGCGAGAACAACATACAACAGTCCTCGCAAGGCCATATGTGGATCAAGCGCCCGGGACGTTTTCGCTGGGATTACGAAACCCCGTACCGCCAGCAAATCGTGGCCGATGGAGAGCGCCTCTGGTCCTATGACGAAGACCTGGAGCAGGTCACTGTACAAAAAGTTACCGAGGTACTTACTTCAACACCGGCCATGTTGCTGAGTGGCGATCAGCCACTGGAAGATGTCTTTATTATAGAGGAACGGCCCTCCGGGAATTCTGGCAGGCAGGTACTGCTGACGCCGAAATCCGCTGACAGCAATGTCACGGCAATCACCCTGTATTTTGATGCCGGCACACTGGTGCGTATTCAGGCACTCGACAGTTTCGGAAACACGACCACATTTTCTTTCACCAACCTTGAGCGCAACCGGGAGCTTGACCCGCGTATTTTCAGGTTTATCCCGCCAGCGAATGCTGATGTTGTCGGAGATGCCGGGTAGCGGTCCTGTGCGGCAATCCATATGACGCAGGCAGTTGAAGCCTGGAGACCCCTGGCTGACCGTATGCGTCCGCACACACTGGATGCATTTGCCGGCCAGTCCCATATCCTCGGTGAGGGGAAACCTCTGCGAAGAGCCATTGAAGAGGGCAACCTGCACTCAATGGTGTTGTGGGGGCCGCCGGGCACCGGCAAAACCACATTGGCGAGGCTCCTGGCAGAGCAGAGCAAGGCAGAATTCCTGTCCCTCTCAGCCGTGCTTGCCGGTGTAAAGGATATCCGCAATGCCGTCGCTGCTGCACAGCAGGTGCGGGAGATGGAATCCCGTTTGACAATCCTGTTTATCGATGAGGCGCATCGCTTCAACAAGGCCCAGCAAGATGCATTCCTGCCACATGTAGAAGACGGTACGGTAATTTTTATCGGTGCGACCACCGAAAATCCATCCTTCGAATTAAACAGCGCCCTGTTATCGCGTGCCAGGACCTATGTGCTGAAACGCCTCGAGACGGAGGACCTGCGGAAAATCATTGATCTGGCATTAACAGACTGCCTCAATGGTCTGGGCGACCGGGAAATCGGGCTGGCCGATGATTTGCGTGATCGGCTGGCACAAGCCGCTGATGGAGATGCGCGGCGCGCACTTAACCTGCTGGAGATTGCCTCTGATCTGGCAGAAGAGATTGACGGCAGGCCTGTTATCCATGAAGCCATACTCAATGAAGTCATCACCGGTGGCAGCCGGCGCTTTGACAAGGGTGGCGATGATTTCTATGACCAGATTTCGGCACTGCACAAGTCAGTTCGCGGCTCATCGCCGGATGCTGCCCTGTACTGGCTGACACGCATGCTGGATGGTGGTTGTGATCCCCTGTATATCGCACGGCGCATTGTACGTATGGCGTCCGAGGATATCGGCAATGCAGACCCGCGGGCCCTGACCCTGAGTCTGAATGCCTGGGATGTACAGGAACGTCTCGGTAGCCCGGAAGGTGAGCTGGCGCTGGCCCAGGCCGTGATCTACCTGGCTTGTGCCGCCAAGAGTAATGCAGTGTACAAGGCCTATAATATGGCCAGGTCAGACATTGGCAGGACGGGTTCGCTGGAGGTGCCGGTTCACCTGCGGAACGCGCCAACCAAACTGATGAAGGAGCTGGGTTACGGGAAGGCCTATCGTTATGCACACGATGAACCGGAAGCTTACGCTGCCGGTGAAGACTATTTCCCGGAAAACATGCCAGCCCATGACTACTACCAACCGGCAGGTCGCGGCCTGGAGATAAAAATTGCTGAAAAACTGGCACACCTTCGTGATCTGGACAAGAAACATAAAAGCTGACATCCGTGTACCATTACACCCCATGATTATCAGGCGGCTTATATGATCCAGTTGGCGGCCATTGCCGCAGGTGGCGCAGTTGGCGCCTTGTTGCGTTACTGGATGTCCACGGCTATCCAGGGCCGTACCGGATCGACTTTCCCGTACGGTACGCTCACTGTCAACGTGGTGGGCAGTCTGCTCATCGGTTTCCTGTATATATGGCTGATCGAGCGCCTGGCTGTCGGGCCGGCTGTCCGCGCCTTCATGCTGATCGGCGTTCTGGGTGCCTTTACAACGTTCTCGACATTTTCCATAGAAACACTGAATCTCATGGAATCCGGGCAGCTGGGCAAGGCTCTTGTTAATGTGCTGGTCAGTGTTATCGTATGTGTAAGCGCAGCCGGTCTTGGCGTACTAGCAGCGAGGCAGCTATGAACCAACTTGATGTAGTCTTTGTACGTATTTACCTGACCGAAGGAGAAGGGCGGATGGGGAGACTGCTGCAACGTTTACACGATGATGAAAAGGTGCAGGGCGTAACGGTGTTCAGGGGAATCTCCGGTTTCGGAAGATCCGGAAAAATGCACTCTTCCTCCTTGCTGGATATGTCACTGGATCTGCCATTGGTAATTGAATTCTTTGATGTGCCGGAGAAGGTAAACAACGTTCTCGATCATATCCGCAAGTATGTCGAACCCGGTCATATCGTAAGCTGGCCAGGGACACTGGTTGTATAGTTGTGTAGCGCAGCCACCTGCTACATTCACATTATTAATAAATAAAGAGTAACCATGCTTGACCCGAAATTATTGCGCAACGACCTTGAGTGGGTTGCACAACAGTTATTACGTCGCGGTTTTGTGCTCGATACAGACAGCTTGCAGGTACTCGAAGAGCGCCGCAAGGATATCCAGGTGCAAACCCAGGGCCTCCAGGCGGAACGTAATTCACGCTCCAGGAGTATTGGCAAGGCCAAGGCCGCAGGTAAGGATATTGCACCCCTGTTGAAAGAGGTCGAGGGCCTGGGTGACCAGCTCAAGCAAAAAGAGGAAGAGCTTTCCGGTCTGCAGGATGAACTGAATAATATCCTGATGGGTATTCCGAATATCCCGCATGAATCTGTGCCGGAAGGGAAGGGTGAGGATGATAACCCGGAAATACGCACGTGGGGTGAACCACCCGGGTTTGAATTTGAACCAAAAGACCATGTAGACCTGGGCGAACAACTCGGACAGCTGGACTTCGAGTTGGCGGCAAAACTCACCGGTTCACGTTTCAGTGTAATGCAGGGCCCGCTTGCACGCCTGCACCGCGCGCTTATCCAGTTCATGCTGGATACGCATACCCGGGAACATGGCTACCGTGAAGTGTATGTACCGTACATTGTGAATGCAGACAGTCTGCGTGGCACCGGGCAACTGCCAAAATTTGAAGAAGATCTGTTCAGGATAAGTGGTGACACCGATTACTACCTGATACCAACAGCCGAGGTCCCGGTGACGAATCTTGTGCGCGATACCATCGTGGAGGCAGAGTCACTACCGTTACGCTATACCGCGCACACTCCGTGTTTTCGCTCGGAAGCGGGTTCCTATGGCAAGGACACCCGTGGCATGATTCGCCAGCACCAGTTCGAGAAGGTCGAGATGGTGCAGCTGGTCCGTCCGGAAGAATCGTATGCTGCGCTGGAAGAACTGACCGGCCATGCAGAGGCCATCCTGCAGAAACTGGGGCTGCCTTATCGTATCGTTGATCTGTGCACTGGCGATATCGGTTTCTCGGCCGCCAGGACCTATGACCTGGAAGTCTGGCTGCCGGGCCAGCAGAAATACCGGGAAATCTCGTCATGCAGCAATTTCGAGGCATTCCAGGTACGCCGCATGCGGGCGCGCTGGCGCAATCCCGAAACCGGTAAACCGGAACTGCTGCATAGCGTAAATGGTTCAGGGCTCGCCGTGGGACGTACGCTGGTTGCGGTTATGGAGAACTGCCAGCAAGCAGATGGCTCAATTGCAATACCGGGGGTGCTGCAAGGCTATATGGGCGGTATGGAAAAAATCAGTGCAGACTGATCGAGGGACGCTGCTGTCGTGGTGCAACATTGCAAGACACCACTGTTTCGTCCGTCATTGCGAGGAACGCAGTGACGCGGCAATCTCATCAAGTCTGCCGCCAGATTCATGAGATTGCCGCGCTTCGCTCGCAATGACAGTGATGTTCTAAACATAATCATAACTTCCCTGAAAATATGCAACTTTCTAAA
>DAOVYA010000222.1 GCA_030635865.1 Gammaproteobacteria bacterium
CTGTTTTTGGCGATTGTTTTTTCCCTATGGCACCATTAATTCTTTAATAGATTTATGGATAAGGTGGCATAGGGTAAACCATGCTAATATACCGGGTTTTCTATACTTGCCAGGGGAGCTAGATGAACTTCATAAACGGCCTCCACTTCAATAACATCCGCGGTGACATCTACGGTGGCCTGACGGCTGCGGTGGTGGCTTTGCCGCTCGCCATGGCCATGGGCGTAGCCTCGGGCGTCGGGCCAATCGCCGGATTGTATGGTGCAATTTTTGTCGGTTTTTTTGCCGCTCTTCTGGGGGGGACGCCCGCCCAGGTTTCCGGCCCTACCGGCCCCATGACTGTAGTGATGGCCGCGATTTTTATCCAGTATACGGGTATGTTCCCGGATGATCCGGGGCAGGGCGCCGCGCTTGCGTTTACCGTTGTGGTTCTTGGCGGGCTTTTTCAGATTGTTTTCGGTGTTCTGCGGCTAGGGAAATACATCGAGCTGGTACCGCACCCGGTTGTCTCAGGTTTCATGAGCGGTATCGGCGTCATTATTATCCTTCTCCAGATCGGCCCGCTGGTTGGTGAGGCAGCCATTTCCAAGCCACTAGAAGCGGCGAAAGCGATACCGGCGTTTGTCAGTCACATCGAGTACCACTCATTCGAGCTGGGAATGGCTGTCCTTGCCATGGTTTACGGTATTCCATTGCTTTTGCCAAAACTCAATCGCCTGATCCCGGCCCCCCTGTTTGCACTGGTTGCCGGAACCCTGTTCTACGTGTTGTACATGGATTTCCATGTGCCTGTTATTGGCGATATCCCCTCCGGGTTTCCGTCTTTTCACCTGCCTGTGATCGATATGGCCCTGGCGTTGCAGATGGTTGCCTCTGGCCTGACGCTGGCGGGTCTCGGTGCCATCGATTCGCTGCTGACCTCGCTGGTGGCCGACAATATTACCCGTACCCAGCACAAGCCGGACCGTGAACTGATCGGCCAGGGGATCGGCAATACCGTTGCCGGCCTGTTTGGCGGATTGCCGGGTGCGGGTGCGACCATGCGGACGGTGGTGAACGTCAACGCCGGCGGCCGTACTCCTATCTCAGGCGCACTGCACGCACTGGTACTGCTCGGCATTGTGTTGGGTGCCGGCCCGCTTGCCAGCGAAATTCCCAAGGCCGTACTTGCCGGCATCCTCATCAAGGTCGGCACTGATATTATCGACTGGGACTATTTGAGACGCATTCCGGTTGCACCGAAAGCCGGCGTGTTAATCATGTTCACAGTGTTAATCGTGACAGTTACGATCGACCTGCTGCTCGCGGTTGGCATTGGCATGGTCATGGCAAGCTTCCTGTTCATGAAGCGTATGACTGATATGCAGATCAGCAATATCTCCACGATTACGCGTTCGGAAGAGGAATCTCCGCTTTCAGAAGAAGAAAAAGAAATCCTGGATCAGGCCGCTGGCAAGATCCTCCTGTTCCACCTCAGTGGACCGATGAGCTTCTCGTCTGCCAAGGCCATGGTGCGCCGCCATGCCGGTACGGCAGGCTATCAAGCCATGTTACTGGATCTGACATCGGTGCCAACTATCGACTTCACCACGGCGCGTGCCATCGAGGATATCATTGTTGATACCAAATCGGCCGGGCGCCATATCTTCCTGGTCGGTGCCTGTCCTGCTGTTTGTGAAGTGCTGGAGAAGCAGGAAATCCTGCGACACTTCAACACGGGACACATGTACCAGTCGCGTCTGGATGCGCTGCACCACGCAAGGAATGTGCTTGACTGATTGTTTGTTCCAGTCGATGTGAAGGCAGTGCTCTCCCGTCGGCTTGACCGCCCTGAATGTGTTTTATCTGCGCACGATGTATCAGGCGGGAACGTGCACACACGCCATCTGCCTCTTTAGTCAAGCATAATGGGAACCTCCATGACGTGCAGGACTCACAACAAGGGTCCGTGTACATAAAAAACTTTCCCGGCCCGTGATAATTTCTTGAGGATTCGGGGTGTACACTGGTGTTGCCTTACTCTCGAACTGCCTGAGAAATGACCCATAACGTACTGATAATTGAGGATGATCGGGATATTTCCCACCTGCTTGAGTTGCATCTCAAGGACATGTCCTTCGGGGTGGAAAAGGCAGCTAACGGCATCCGTGGCTTGTCCATGGCGCAACAGGGAAAGTATGACCTGATTATTCTGGATCTGATGCTGCCGCAGCTGGATGGCCTGGAAATATGCAAGCGCCTGCGAGGAGGCTCGGATCATACGCCGATCCTGATGCTGACCGCTAAATCGACCGAGTTGGACAGGGTGATTGGTCTTGAACTCGGTGCTGATGACTACCTGACCAAACCCTTTTCCATTCTTGAGTTGATCGCCAGGGTCAAGGCTATTTTGCGCCGCGCCTCCGTCCGGGCTGATAGCCAGCCTGAAATCGGAACCGACAAGATCAAGGTAAACGGGTTAAGCATAGATCCGGTTCGGCACGAGGTAATTATCGATGGTGCCAGTATTGATTTAACGGCACGTGAATTCGACCTGTTGCATTATTTTGCGCGTAACCCGGGCCGGGTATTGAGTCGTGCCCAGTTACTCGACCAGGTATGGGGCTACGGTCATGACGGTTACGAGCACACGGTGAACTCGCACATCAATCGCCTGCGCAAGAAGATCGAGCGCGACCCGGAGAATGCCACGTATATTCTTACCGTCTGGGGTGTTGGCTATAAATTTGCAGAGCACAGGCCCGGGCAGGAGTAAGTAATGTTTCGCACGCTTTATGCAAAGTTGGCTTTCGTCCTGTTTGGACTGTTTTGTGTGATCGGCGGCGCATTCATGATTGCCGCGCTGTATTCTGCACAGATGTATCAGCAAGAGGTGACGCAGCGTCTGAACCGCAATCTTGCCATGTACGTTGTGAATGAGCATGTGCTGATCAGTGATGACCAGGTGAACCGGTCAGAACTGGAAGACCTGTTTCACACCATGATGATTATCAATCCCAGTCTGGAGTTGTACCTGCTTGGACCGCAAGGTGAAATACTCGGCTATTCAGTTGACCCGGAAAGTGTACACGCTACAGAGGTTAGCCTTGCGCCTGTGCAACGGCTATTGAATGGACAAACAAACCTGCCGGTCCTCGGTGAGGATCCGCGCAACCCGGGCAGGAATCAGGCGTTCTCGGTATCGCCAATCAGGTCCAATGGTAAATTACAGGGTTATATTTACGCGGTGCTTGGCAGTGAGCGGGTCGATCACATATCCGAGTTGTTGCAGCAAAGCTATATCCTGCGCTGGAGCGCATGGGCAGTGGGTGGAGGGATGGTTTTTGTGCTGCTGGCTGGATTGCTGGTGTTCTTCCTGCTAACCCGGCGTCTGCGGCGTCTGAGCGAAGCGATGGAGACGTTTAAAAAAGATGATTTTTCGGCGCGAGTGGAACTCTCGGTATGTACTGATGGCAGTTCCGATGAGGTCGACCGGATCGGTGTGACCTTTTATGAAATGGCCGAGCGCATCCGTAGCCAGATGGAACAGCTGCGTGAAACCGATGCGCTGCGTCGGGAGCTGGTTGCCAATGTCTCACATGACCTGCGTACGCCGCTGGCTTCACTGCAGGGTTACCTGGAAACTCTGATCATCAAGGATGAAGGTCTGTCTGCCAGGGAACGACGCATGTACCTTGAAACTGCCAGCCGCCATGCCGAACGCCTGAGCAAGCTGATCGTGGAGTTGTTTGAACTGGCAAAACTCGAAGCCTGTGAACTCGAGCCCA
>DAOVYA010000160.1 GCA_030635865.1 Gammaproteobacteria bacterium
ATAGTCTTTGCAGATATGCTCTCTTGTCAGATTGTCCTCGAGAAACTGCCTGCCCCTTTCGCCCATTTCCTGCATTTCCCCGGGTTTGTCGATTGCATCGAGAATAGCGTCTGCGATTTCCTGCGGGTCTCCCGGAGGAACCACGATACCTGCCCCGGATTCGAGAACAAGGCGGGCTGTCTCGCTCTGTTGCGCGGCGGCCACCAGCACGGGCCTCGCGGCAGCCATGTAACCGAGTACCTTGCTGGGAACCGACATCAGCTCCGCGTCAGGTCTCATCGTAACGATCGAGAGATCCGCCATTGCCTGGACTTCAGCGAGTCTTTCCCGCGGCTGAAAGGGGCTGAAAACCATATTATCCAGTTTCCTGGCGCTCGCTCCCTGCTTCAGGGTGGCAAGGGTCTCACCCTCGCCAACGAATACAATCATGATGCGCCGATCATCAATAAGTCGTTCCGCAACATCCAGCATGATTTCCGCCCCTGATGCCAGGCCAATGGTGCCGGCAAACAGAATAACCCTGCTGTCCTCTGCCAGGCCCAACTCTGTTCTGAATGGATTTAGCCGTGCTCCAGGCCTGATCTCATCCAGGTCGATCCAGTTTCTTAGCACGGCGATACGCTGTTCTTCAGCCCCTTTCCCGATACAGTGTGACTTGAAATCATCACAGATCACCGACAGGCCATCCGCATGCCGATAACTGAACGTTTCGAGAGACCTGAGCAGTTTGATCAGTAGTTTGTTCTTTATCAGGCCTAGACTGACCGGGCCGTCAGGATGCAGGTCCTGTACGTTGAAGGCCAGTTTTGCACTTTTAAGCCAGGCGATGAAAGGCAGGACAGCGCCCTGGGAGAGGGGCTGCAGTGGTGCAAAAATGATATCCGGCTTACCACGAAACAACAGGCAGAGAGACGAATTGATTGTGAACGACAGAAAATTCAGGAGCCTGTTGAAAAAGCTGCGATTGGCCGAGGTGTGCAGAAAAACCCGCCAGATCCGGACGTCTCCCAGCCACTCTTCCTGGAAGAGGCTCTTTTTGTAGCCATCAAAGACAATACCGCGCGGATGGTTTGGAAAACCGGTAATGACTGTTACATCCCATCCCTGTCTGGTCAGTGATTCCGCCAGTTCCAGCAGCATATGCCCGATAGGTGCGTGCTCAGGTGGGAACCACTGCGTAACGATATGGATTGATTTCATTGTTTTTAATGGGTACCGCGTTAATGTCTGGCTGGTCGACCACAAGCTGGCCGACCGATATACTTCCGACAGGAGCATGTCGACTTAGGGAATGTAGCGGTTTGTTGTCAGGTGTCAATATGTCTGCCAGTCAGGAACCCGGGATTGATCATGAGTAACACTCAAGCCATAGCCGATGCCTGTCCCGTTTGTGGCTCAGCTGCGTCCCATGACTTTACCGGCAGTGACTTCATGTTCGATATGCCGGGTAATTATGACTATGGCCGATGTAATCAATGCGGTACAGTCTTCCAGGTGCCGATGCCGGGTGCTGAGCAGATTACCACCTTCTACCCGGATGATTATGAACAGTACCAGCCAGAACGATCCAAACAGCTGAAAAATATAGAGAAGGGTGCACTCAGGGCGGTGTTTGGATACCGGCACCTGGAGGCCCCCTGCATTTATATTCTTGCCGGGCAGTTACTGGGGCGCCTGAAATACCGGAACGCGCCACCATTTCGCGACGGGCACCAGGCGCTGGACATTGGCTGTGGCAATGGCAAGTTCCTGGTTAAGTTGCGTACCCTGGGCTGGGAAGTGCAGGGTGTCGAATTCAACGCAGGTGCCGTTGAGGTTTGCCGTGTTAGCGGTTTGAACGTTTTCCATGGCGACCTCCAGTCTGCAGGTTTTCCCGATGCAAGTTTTGACATGGTGTCGGCAAGACACCTGATCGAGCATCTGCCGGATCCGAACAGCTTTATGTCCGAGGTTGCACGAATTCTGAAGCCGGGTGGCTACCTTTATATAAGGACACCAAGCAGCAAGGCCCTGGGCCGTAAAATATTTGGTAAATACTGGTTCCCCAACGAAGTGCCGCGCCACCTGGTGATGTTCTCCCCTGAAAACCTGGCGCTGCTTGCGCGGCGACACGGCTTGACGAAAGGCCGGGTAAGACTGCAAACCAGCCCCAAGTTCGTGCTCAACAGCTTCGACTACAGGCTTGGGAGACACAGGGAAACCTCCAAGAAGAGTTCGCTGCGTCGATTGCTTGCCCGGTTCCTGTACGTGTGGCCGGCAAGGCTGTCCGGTCTGGGGGATGAGATTGTTGCGATTTATGAGAAAAGGTAACGGCATGAACGGGCATTGTTTGCCAGCCACCGGTGAATATATTGTGCCGGGGAGGTTCAGCTATTCAAGAAGGTTGTCCTGGCAGACGGGATTGTTGTATATGCAACACTTGTATCCGATGCTGAGGAAAGTGGTGTAGTGATTATTTTCTTTTATGCATGGGCATGGGCACTTGCCTATACCTTTCAGCAAGCTGTTTTTATTCGATAACAAGTCGTTGCAGAACGGGAATAGACTGATCGGCAAGTACTTTATTGCCTGCCGCGGTGAAATGGATATCCAGAAAATAATACATTCGGCTGTCAGCGGCCTTGTCAACCAGTGCGGTAGTGGGATCGATATAAATGATGGAATTATCTGCGAGCAGGCTTTTGTTTCTTGCCGATAATGCTCTCATTTCATCCGGGGTGATGCTCACGCCCTTGTGGGCATAACGCGCACGATCCTCTGGATGTACCACATAGCCGTACGGGATATACATAAATGCAGTTTTTACCTGCTCCCCCACAGCATTCTCTACAAAGTTAATATAATCAATGTAGGGTTTGATGATTCCCTCTGAGTCGACAGTGTCCTGCGGTCCTTGTTTGTAGAAATCCGTCCCAAGGCCTCTCTCCATTTTCTCTGGTGTAATAACAGTTTGGTAGAGATACCAGGCATAGAAGACGATTGCGGATTGTTTGGCCTTGGCAATGAACCTGAGCATATAAGTAGGTTCCCGGCTGTACAGGTGGCCGTCCCTTACGACGGGCTGAAAACCCGAAAAGTCACAGGTCGTTTCAACCAGTAGTGGATTTCCATAAACAGTTTGTACAATCATGTCGGGCTGAAATTTGTAACCCAGATCCTGAAGCCAGCACAGCTGTAATCCTGGTGGTTGAGATGGCGTGCCAACATTGATCACTTCAATGTCTGTATCCGGAGCGACAAGTCCATCTCCAATCAGTGTTATAAAAATATCTTCGTAATTATTGGCTGTTCCAAAATTGAAGGATGGTCCAAGAAACATAATCCTGTATTTACCATCCTGCTTTTCAATGTTTGTTTCTTTATTCGGGCTGGCTGCCCGGAAGCCAAAGTTGTCTGTGTAGTAGGTAACGCTAAATTCATTCGTATGATGCTTATAGTCCAGGTTTGACTGCACTCGATAAATTCTATACGGATCAGGTGCGAATATGGGCAGATCAACCCGTTTCGCCAGGTAATCGCCATTTGTGATTCTGTAGTAGGCCTGCAGGATGCCCTCCACAAGCGCTATCTGGAGTGCAAGCAGAACCATGTAAAAAAATACTTTGCGTAAGGTCACGCACTTCTATCCTGTTGATGATCATATCCCAGTCTGCGCGCACAATAGCATAATTAGCAGGCACCAGTGTGCAAGGAGAACGCAAATAACAGCTTTTCAGGGTTAAAGGTATCCTGATTATTTGTCGCCATCTGCAGAATAATTTCACGTAACTTTCTGTAGAATTGAAGTTCCTGCAGTGTTTCCTGGCAGGTTACAATGCCAGGACCCTGCTGAACAGGCTGTAAATTCCGCACAATTGCGCCTGAACCGGTGAGCTACTTATGTGGTAAATGTCGGCATGATATGGCGGGATTCATGCAGGCGGTTTGGTTGTTTCAGATGGTAGGCAGGATACAGGGTCGAGCTATTGACACATCCGTATACATGCGGACCTGGTTTGGTTCACGGCTATAATAATGAGGCTGGCGGGGATGCTGTTTAATTCGTTTGAGTACATCATATTCTACGCTGTATTCTTCCTTGCCTTTTTTGCGGTCGGCAATCTGAGGGCCCAGGTACTGCTGATATGTGCAGCCAGCCTGTATTTCTACGGATCCTGGAGTGCTGCGCATGTGCTGTTGTTGCTGCTGGTTTGCGCGATAGCCTGGTCTGCGCAACATTCATCATTGCAGCGGTTTGCACCGATATTCCAGGTGGCGGCGCTTCTGTCCATCCTGTTTATTTTTAAATATTTTAATTTCTTTGCCGAGTCGGCCGAGCAGCTTGGCCTGATTGTTGCCGCCAGTACACTGGTGCTGCCGGTCGGTATATCTTTCTACGTGTTCCAGGCCGTGAGTTACGTGATTGATGAAAAACGCCAGCATATTCCCCGTGTAAGCTTTGCCGAGACCCTCGCATACATTGCATTTTTTCCACAGCTTGTTGCCGGCCCCATTGTGCGGGCACACGTCTTCCTGCCGCAATTGCAGAAAAAGCGCGTATTCAACAAATACATGTTTTACACCGGCATGTTGCTGTTCGCGATGGGCATGTTCAAGAAGGTCGTGATTGCAGACAATGTCGGCCTGTTTGTCGATATTGTCTACAAGACACCGGGCGCAACCAGCGCCGGCAATCATGTGCTGGCCTTCTACCTGTATGCCATACAGATCTACTATGATTTCTGCGGCTACTCGGAAATGGCGATCGGCATTGCGCGCACCCTGGGCTTCAAGTTCCCGCGTAATTTTGCCCGTCCCTATCTTGCGGCCTCGATAACCGAGTTTTGGCACAAATGGCACATTTCATTGTCCAGC
>DAOVYA010000042.1 GCA_030635865.1 Gammaproteobacteria bacterium
CGTATACATTACAACAGACTCCAGGCCTGCTATGTAATAGAAGCTCTCATAGACCTTTGCCGCGTGTCCGGGATTAACGAATTTATCGATAGTCCACATGAACATGACCAGGAAGACAGTCAGTCGAAGAAATAGCAGTGACAATTGAAGCTTTTTATCATGATCTGTCATTGTTGCCTCTCTTTCCGCGTATGTGCATGGATTTTGTCAGGTGCGCTTTTTTATGGGGGTTCGCAGGAGCAACCCGGCCAGAAATAATAGTGCGCCCAACGCCGCCAGAAGATGTTTAAGGGCGTGGCCCCCGATTCCAAGAAATTCAAAGATGGCCGCATCCGCCAGCTCCGCGACCTTTGAAGCGCCATACGCACATAAGACCAACCAAATCCATGCATTGCCTGAGAAAGGTGAGCGGAATAGCAGGAGTATAACCGGAATAAGCAACATGGGCAGGAACTGGACGAGAGCATAGGCCCTGAGATCACCTTTTCCCTGGAGTTCACTGAAATGCCAGTAACCAACTGAAAGCATACCTGCCGCGATGAGGGGCCAGAGCAACCGAATTCCGGAAGTTACGGAAATATTCTCGCCAACGATGACTGCGAACAAGGCCATGAACGAGAGCGTCATTGGCAGGCGGTCCCAAACAAGAGACCCATTTGATGGGTTCAAATTGTAGAACCCCGAGCCCGCGGCAATGAGCGCAACACCCGCAAAGAAGACCAGGTACCCCATACGCAGATCCGGAATCCCTCCGGCAGGACTTTTCCGTCCTACAACGAGAAGCCCCGCAACCCCAACGAACAGGAACGCGAGATTGGACACGACATTCCAGAAATTCCGGATGCCCAGGATTTCCCTATGGTCGGCAAACACATGGTAGGACGGATCTTGAGGGAAGGGCGGCGAAAAAAGAGCAATGACCAAAGCCCCGAGTACGAGCCCGAAAATGAGGCCCAACTTCGTCACAAACCTTGGATAATTCTGCATTCCGCGATTTTCGAAGCACCTAACAGTTCGGGTAAGTTGTGCCTGGAGCGCGCAGCGTGGAGAGCGTCAACTTGACCCAATGGTTAGGCATTATCCAGCTTCTCATTAAGTTTTGGAATGTCACTCAGGCTTTCTTCAATTGTTTTAGCCCAGCTTTCATTATTAACACTGACAAATATCGTTGAGCATTTATCCCAATGTTCATCATCTACCATGGCATTATATATAGCGAACCAAATTGTTTCTTCCAGCTCTTCATTCGCATGCCAAGTGGACATGACATGGAATTCCTTTCCATTTTCCTCTTGCCACAGAATATTCGCATTATCGAATGCATCATGCGCTTTTTCACACTCAGGTCCCCAGGCACAGATATATGACAAACCTTTATCTATTAACTTTTTAGCGACATTTGTGATTTCTGTGCTTGAAATATTTGAATAGTCCCCGGCCAATAACAAGACAAAATATTTCGTTGGATATTGAATATCCAGTAGTTCAACAAGGCTATTCACTCTTTCCCTGTAGAGCGGATAACATGATTCACTATCTGAGTCGTATGCCCTCATTCATTCATGCCTGACGGTTGAGCGACTTGATATGCTTATTGATCATGCTCTGTCCCAATAGCGCTGCATTTCATAAAACAAAAATGATGCTGTCCATGTAATTAATAGAAGCCCGGTTAAAGATTCAAGTCCCACAAGATGTCTTATATGACCATGCGGTTCTATATCTCCAACCCCCAGGGTTGTAAATGTAGTGTATGAAAAATAGACGCAATCCATTAACGATCCGTCAAAATTACCTTTTAGATACCCCCATTCCTGAACTCGGGGAAGCAAATAATAGGCAATAGAAAAAATCCATATCTCAATACTATGAGCAACCAGAGCGCCAAAAACACCAAAAACAATTCTGAAGCGGTGTTTTACTCTCATTTTCGGGATAGCAGTAGATATTCGGTACAAAAATTCATAGTGAATAAGCACTGCGAGAGCAAGGATCGAACTATTTATCAGGAATACCGCTAGCATGCTTTTTCCATCCAAAAATCAAAGGGGTCAGTGTCGATTGATTATAACTTGAAGGTTTAGTCGGCGTAACCGGTGTTGCGTACTAGAGATGACCGCACAGCACCTGCACGCGTTGCGCATCCGTCGTTACTTCAAGATTTGAAGGCAGTGCTGCTTGCCTGTTTTGCAGCCACGCAACCATATCATCCAGTACAACGTCTGCCTGCAGGTCACGTGTGAGCATGTGATATCCCTCCGGGTAGAGTGCCAGCCGCCAGTTTGCCTGCCGCTGAACGGACAGGGCAGAGAACATTTCGCAAACCGGCTTTGCCGGGATAATTTCATCCCGCTCTCCATATAGAATCAGTGCCGGTGTGGTCAGTTGGGAACTGGAAAGCAGGGCAGACTCCATCAACTCTGTCAGTCCATACATGGTGTCAATGCGCGTCTCCTTTATGATCAGTGCATTACGTCCCTGTGCACGCAGCATCTCGATATTATCGGACGCCATGATATCGAGTCCGCTTCCTGATAATTTCTTCGCGGGCCAGGTATGGGCCGCAAGCCATAATGCAGACTGTTGCCACAAGGGCATACTGCGCCAGCCCCAGACAGCCGGCGCCACGAGCACCACACCGTCTACACAATTTGCCGTCGCATTTTCCAACATCAGCATGGCGACAGCGCCTCCCATACTTTCACCGATCAGAAGCAATGGAATGCCGGGGTGTTTCTTGCAGAGTAGTTCACTTGTGATTGCGGCATCCTGTTGCAGGCGCTCACTGCCCGGCCAGATTCCGCGTTGCTTTGTTTCGCCAAATCCCCGCTGGTCATAGGCATAGACCTGGATTCCGGCAGCTGTCAATGCCGGTGCGACATCGGTAAATGCATTGCGGTAGTCATTAAACCCGTGCAGGGCCAGTACGACAGCCTGCGGTTCAGCTTCGGGACGCCAGGTTGTGAGAGGCAGTTCGTAACCATCATCCATGACGACATGATCTGGTGTCAGGCGAGGTAACTGTGCAATACTGGAATTCTGCTGGACACGCGGCGTTGCACAGGAGACAAGACAGGTAGCAACCAGCAGGTAAATCAGGATGTGCTTCATGTTGAGGACATCATACCGTGAAATTAGCCACCCGGGAGGACTGTCATGTCAAACGAAGGTTATCACGAACCCAGCAACGAACTCTCCGACGAAACACGCGACATGCATCGTGCGATCACCTCGTTAATGGAAGAACTGGAAGCGGTGGACTGGTACAACCAGCGTGTCGATGCATGCGCGAACATGGAGCTAAAAGAAATTCTTGCGCACAACCGTGACGAAGAAAAAGAGCATGCCGCGATGGTGCTGGAGTGGATACGCCGGCAAGATCCGTCATTTGACAAGGAGTTGAAGGATTATTTGTTTACTGACAAGACTATTGCGCATGGTTGAGATGTGTCGCAATTGCGGCCTTCCTTCCTCGTCATTGCGATCTCCAACCCCCGTCATTGCGATCTCCAACCCCCCACGTCATTGCGAGCGAAGCGCGGCAATCTCATGAATCTGGCAGTGGAGTTAGGTGCGACCCTGAACGAGATTGCCGCGTCACTTTGTTCCTCGCAATGACGGGGCTCTTTTTGTTCCTCGCATTGACGGGGTTGTTTGTTCGCTGGTGCGACTCGTAATGACGGGGCACTTTAATCTAGAACCAGATTGAAAGGAACACCTGCACCACGTTTGAGGTAAAGTCATACAACGGTTCCGCTCCGACCACACTGCCGGTATTTCTCAAGTCGCGGAAATTATCATAATCGAACCAGATATGGTCATAGGAGAGGTTGATGCTGCCGCGGTCAACATACTTTTTGCCGTTTTCGATAAAATCATAACTGACAGTAACTCCAGCCGTATTGTTGTCAAACTTGCTTAATTCCTTGTCACGGGCAAGAAAGTTCTGTGCATCCATGAAAGGAAACAAATCACTGTAAAAATCAGCGGCCGTCTGGGTATAGTAGCGATACCTGCCCTCGATAAGCCAGCCATTGGCCAGCGGGTGTACATAAGCCAGCCTGATATTATGTGCGGTGATATCCCATGAATCGTCGAAGAAACGGTATTCGGCAGATGCGGAAGCACGCCAGGGCAAATAATAAATTGATCTTATCGCTGCTGCATTACTGGTCCGTGTTTTTGGATAGACCTCGGACTGGAAACTGTAGCCAACAGGACTGCCCGGATCGACGTACCGAACAGAGCGGTACGGGTTGTTCAGAAACCCTTCGTCCGTAATGGTCTCGAAATCCAGTTCCATTACCATGTCCTTCGTGAGCACCTGGCTCAGGCCGACCCTGTAATTCTGACGGTCAATATCCTCTGAGAATGTTGCATCGGTATTATTTTCAACCGTATCCCACCCATAGGAATAACCCAGGCTGACGGTTGTCATGTTGCCAAACATGTCCATGCTGATACCAAAAGTTGCGGTATTGCCCTCGTAGTCATCCTCATCGCTGTTTGTATAGGACAGGCTCATGATCGAATTACCATGCAGGTAGTCGATGCCAGCCGATACCTCGGTGCGATCTTCCGAATATTTGCTCGCACCGCTGGTTACCACATCTATCGAGGCACTACTGACGGAATCGACGTAATAATTTCCGCTGAGCGCCACATTCTGGCCGATCTTTTTCAGTATCAGTACGGAAGGGCCGGTGATTTCCACACCGCCGCCGTCATAAGAGTGGTACAGCGCATCGGCACGGTCGTCCGGCAAGACGCCGGCCCTGGAAGGCAGGCAGCCACATAACAACAGTATTACAAGCGCCCTAGTTACAACCACAACCACCACCATGTCCGCCCTCGGCCCCGCGCGCGCCTTCCCGTGCCTGGTATACGTGGGTTATGTAGGAGGACGAAACCGGGTCCCGCTGAAAATTCATAATGGGGTCCGCCAGGTGCGCTCTTTCATAGGGCTTTACCCAGGGCTCTATCGAACTGCAGGCCGGGAGCAGGGCGAGCAACACCGGTAATACCAGAAGCTTGTGTAGCACGCGGTTTTTCATTCCCTGATCAGTTCACGAACCTGTTGCAGGTAGACGTCTTCAAGACCCGGCTTGTATCCCTTGTGCAGGTAGCGCATGTTCCCGTTACGGTCGACAATCACCGTGCTTGGCATGGCGACAACATCATACTGCTTGCTGACGGCGCTGGTATTATCAAGCAGAACAGGGAAACTGACCGGCATCTTGCCAAGCAACCTGCGTGCGTCACTGGAATTTTCTTCGACGTTGACACCAAGCACGGTAAATCCCAGTGACTGGTAACGCTTGTGCAGGTCACTGAGTATCGGCATTTCCTGGAGGCAGGGGCCGCACCATGAGGCCCAGAAATTGATCAGCACCACGTCGCCGCGATATTCGCTGAGCCGGATATTTTTACCGTCCGTACTCTTGAGCGTGAAATCAGGTGCCGCAGTTTGCTCAAGCCCCGAAGATACATCGGTTGATAACACAACCATCACTGCCAATACAGCAATCATTGCGGGAAGCGGTAATCGAAACATTCTGTTCATGTCTGTCTCCGGTTAGAAAAAGAAACTGATTCCTGTCGTCCCCTCCAGGTTATGCATTGTTTTATCACTGCCCAGCACATCGGATTCAAAGATGTGGTCCCGAAAATCCAGGCGCAGGGCAATCCAGTCATTCATGAGCAGCCGGAAACCGACGCCGACATTTGCCGTAGAATGGCTGTCACCTGCGAATTCGGTATTGCCAACCCCGGCGATAAGATACAAGGCGCTGTTAAAGGCATGCCCGCGTCCGATGAAGACTTCACCGGGCAGAATGTTATAACCGAGTGAAACGTTGTAATACTCGAGCCTTCTGTCCCCACCCGACAGCAACCTGGCCCCGCCACTTAATTTTTCAAAGCTGGTCTGGTCAGTGTCGGTGCGGCCTGCGGCGGCTTCTGCAAAGAAATCCTCGGTAAAGTGGAAGGCGAGCCTGGCACCGAAGACAAAGTTGGTCCCGAAGTCCTCCACGTTCATGGCGCCGGCAAATGCAGTGACCTCGAAATCCTCGGTGTCAATATCCGCCTCGGTGATGACGCGACGTTCCAGTTCAGGCTCCACGGCCTGGTCCGTACTCTGGTAATCAGGCTCATCTGTCTGCAGCAGGGAACATGCCTGCAAAAGCCCGAACATTGTCAGCACGCATGCTGACTTCAGAAGAAAAAGGCAAGGCCGGCTTTCCATTCGTCTATCTCCAGGTTGTCATCTTTATCTTGAAAGACCGTATATCTTCGGTACTCACCACGAAATATAAACCGGCGTGTCATATACCAGCGAAAACCAACACCTGCGTTTCCAATCTGTTCTGTCCGGTCATTTTCGGCGACCAGGGTTGCATTCGGATCTGTTCTGATGACCCCGACACCCAGGGAAAAGAACGGAGAAAACCGCCATTCCGGGAACGGCTGCGCAACCAGGTTGAGAGTAGCGATCTGTGCATCGGAAAAATCACCAAATACCTGTGAATACGAGAGTTCGCCGGAGAAATTCTGTGTCATGGCATAGCCCGCATATACGGAAATCACATCGGCACCCTCAAAATCACCGCCCAGCACACCCGCCTCCCAGCGTCGGCTCGAGAAATCACCAATATCCGGTTCTTCGAAATGTGTTTTTTCTCCCGCAGCCGTCAATGTAAGCTCCATGTCCTCACGCCTGACCCAGCCTTCCTTTCCCTTGTCGGTACGAACCTTGAACCAGTCCGTTTTGCGTTTTAGCACTTCGACCAGCTCGCCACGGTCTACAACATGAAACACCGGGTACCCGCGGCCCGGTCCGGTTGAAAGTTCCAGATACGGCTCTGCAACCTGTACCTTGAAATACTGTTCTTCCCCGGCGCAGGCAATCGAAGTTACAAGAGATTGCAGCAAGACGAGGAGAAGCGGGAATATTCTCATACAGAACAAAGCCCTGCCGGCATCATGCGTCTCATGATCGATCTTCAGGGTACTGGAACTGCAAACGGGTCATTATAGTATTGCCCGCCAATATCCAGCCATTCATAGATCAGGCGCAGCTCATAGGGCTGCAAACGTCCTTCATGAGTACCACCGGGGTCAAAGCGGGAGGTAAAGGCTGTACTCGCCAGCGCACCGGCGGTACGCATGGGTGGGGCTACCTCAACTCCTACCTGTGTGGGAAGACCGGTAGCCGGGTCGATCGGCCCCGGAACCAGGATATCCTGCAATCCGCCTGGACCGATTTCCTGTGCGAAATCTGAAAACATTAATTCCCTGTAGGCCTTGAAGTGGTCAGCCTCGTCTGGCGAGATTCCGTCCGTCAGGTCCAGTTGGGCATCCGGGACCTTCGGCATCATGGCAGCATCGATGGTCGTATGACAACTGGTGCAGGTATCCACACCGCGGTCCTGACCCCAGAGGGGATGTATATGCTGTTCATAATGAATAACGGTGCGGCATATATTTTCCCACGAAGTCTGACAGGCGGGCGAAGCCGGTGCAAGTGTATTCAGATCCGAATATGACAGGTCAAAACTTGCATCCTTGGGACGCACGGCTGCATCCGTCCATACATCCTCAAAAACAATATCCATGGTCGGTAACAGCGCCTGTGGATCATGCCGCGTCAGCGTCTCTGCCATGGTCTCGGTAAAATTCGCCGTCAGCGCCGGTTCGGTATTGGGAAAAGGCGGGCCCGTCATTAACGCGCCGGGGTATACCGATAAGGGTCCTTCCGGATGTCCATGCGGAACACCGCTGCCGTGATCATGACAGCCATTACAGCTCACCGTCTCACCGGCACTGACCCGCAGCCAGTTCTGGTGACGGTCACTGGTCCGGCGGCCATCCCTGTCCAGCACGCTGATTGCCAGGGGCACGTTGGCCGGAACCATGGCCCTGACCGAGCCATCCGGCTGAATGGGAACATAGCCGATGATCTCGCGCATCAATTGTTGCGTGCTGGCACCAAAAGCCGTACCCGGAAAGTCCAGCGTCTCATCATCCGGAATCCCGACTGCCTTGACAATGCGCAGGAAACGGGCAGGGCGCTCATCGGCTAATGTGACCGCCGGGTCTGCCAGTGTCGGGATATCAGGGCTTGCCGTATCCACGCCGTCCTCGTCGTAAACACTTTTAATATTCAGTATGCCCACGCCCTCATCGGCATAGCCTTGATCAAGCTCTACACCGACTGTCTTGTCCGGGATAATCACTGGTAGTGTACGCGGGGTTGTTGCGACGACATCCGTAAATACAACACCTTCCTGTGGTACTACGATGGGCAGCTGCGAATTATTACTTCTGTCATAAATAAAGATTCCATAGATCGGGTTGGCCTCTACCGCTGCGGGGTTCAGCAGCCGATCCGGTGTACAGGGCACAATCACTCCGAACTCAAGCAAACGGCACTCACTCCAGCTGACCAGCATCCGGTTGGTCCCGTCATCCAGGGGCCAGGCTGAACTGAAGCGCCCGCCGGGTGAGACCGTATCATCGGTGTGCACATCATTGATCGTGGCCGGAACCTGCGCGGGACCTGTAAGGACGCCCAGGTTCGGCGCTGTCGGCATGGTGTTATCTATATAACTGTTGATATTGATTTCCATCAATGCGCCGCTTCGGTTGGAATCCGTGAACGGCAGGATAACAGCCAGCAAACGACCATTGGGTAATTCACGCGGCTGCAGGAAATGAACGTCACTGCCATTTGTGCCGGTCGCGTGGCTGTGCGCACCATAGAGCAACTGGTGTTCGGTCCCGTCAGGATTCATCTTGTAGAGACTGATTGCATCACGCGAGCCCATATGGTCCCAGCGGCTGAATACCACTTTACCACTGGAGAGCACCATGGAATCCAGGTCATGGCTCTGGTTAAACGATACCTGTTTAATATTTGTGCCATCGCTGATCATGGTGTGCAATACCAGTGCCCGCTCGTTACGGTTTTCATCCAGCGCAGGAAACTGCGGTTTACCCTCGTCCAGCAGGGCCGCCTTTGACTGACGTTGACGGGTTGATGAAAAAATAATCCGCCCGTCGGGTAAATAATGTGGCGCAACATCCTGTCCGTCTTCCGCCGTTATGTCGGAAGAAATAATCCGCCGCAACAGGTTTGTTTTGATCTCGTATTCCCAGATATTCCAGGTAGGCTGGTCTTCCGGGTCGGCACCTTCAATTTCCGGGGCACGCATGGCAAACAGCAGTTTTTCCCCGCTGTAGGAAACCTCGACATCTTTCACATCACCAAGGCCGCCGGTAAAGCTGCTGGTGACATTACGCTGGGGTGCGCTGGGGGATGCAAGTTCCCGGAAAATCAGGTCTCCGCCGGGATTGAATGACAGGGCCTCACGAATATCAGGCTGGACCAGGACGCCCATATCATCGAATTGCAGCGGACGTATGACAAAGGCAATACCA
>DAOVYA010000237.1 GCA_030635865.1 Gammaproteobacteria bacterium
AGGCTTCGACTGGCAGTGCAGGCGCCGCAGTTTCTATGGCCTGTTCGACCGCTATTGTGTCGGCCAGGGTTGATTCGGCGTGGGTGTAAACAATGATGGTCGACAGGATTACTAACAGGGTGAGTTTTGACATGGGACCATTACGCTCTTGCATTTTACTTAACAGGCACATTCGGGCCTGGCTTGCCTTATTGATCTCACGGTGATCAGATGGAGATTATATCGCTTGGGTTCCAGCAGCTGATGTCGTGTCCGCCAGGGCCGCATGGGCGGCGGCCAGACGGGCCACCGGGACGCGCGGGCCCGAGCAGGACACATAGCTCAGTCCAATGCTGTGGCAGAAACGGATAGAGTCGGGATGTCCGCCGTGTTCGCCACAGATGCCCACTTTCATGTCCGGACGTGTCTGGCGACCCCAGTCGACGGCCAGTTTCATCAGCTTGCCCACGCCCTCGATATCCAGCACCTCGAACGGGTTGTCCTGCAGTATTCCAAGTTCGTTATACATTGGCAGGAACTTGTTTTCGGCATCCTCGCGCGAGAATGAGAAGGCCGCCTGGGTCAGGTCATTGGTGCCGAATGAGAAGAACTCGGCTTCCTCGGCCAGGCTGCCGGCCCGCATGCATGAACGTACAACCTCCATCATGGAGCCGAACTTGAAGTCTACTTTTACGCCGTATTTATCCTCGACCACCGTGTGCACGGCATCGACAAAACTTTTGACCCGTTTCAGTTCCTGCGAGGTACACACCTGCGGCACCATGATCTCGGGGCGGACGTCAAAGCCCTCCTGCTGGCATTCGGCTGCGGCCTCCAGTACGGCAGAGATTTGCATGGAATAGATCTCCGGGAACGATAGCCCCAGGCGCACGCCGCGGTGGCCCAGCATCGGGTTGACTTCATACAGGGCACGCACCTTTTTCAGCATGGCGTCCTTTTTCTCAATCGCCTCCTCAACCAGGCGTGGGTCAGTCAGACTCTCGACGCCGGGGTGCTGTTCCTTGCTGCTGTACATGAACTGCACGGCGTTAGCCAGGATTGTCATGCCCATTACGGTATCCTTCAGGTGCCGAAGCTGATCCAGTTCTTCCACCAGTTGCTTTTCAGACGGCAGAAACTCGTGGATAGGCGGATCCAGCAGACGGATGGTCACCGGCCGCGGCGCCATGGCCTTGAAAATTCCCTTGAAGTCCTCGCGCTGAATCGGCAGCAGCTTGTCCAGTGCCGCCTGCCGGTCGTCAGTGGTCTCCGCAACGATCATTTCAATAACAATGGGTAATCTTTCCACATCGTTGAACATCCGTTCGGTACGACACAGACCGATACCCATGGCGCCGTATTTGAGTGCACGTTCGGCATCGTGTGGTGTGTCGGCATTGGCCATGACCTTGAGACGGGCGGTTTCATCAGCCCAGCCCAGCAGGGTTACGAGCTCCGAGGAAAACTCGGCCTCGATCATCGGCACTTCGCCGAGGTAGACATCGCCGGTGGTGCCGTCGAGGGTAATCAGGTCGCCTTCGCTGATGGTCTGCCCACCGACAAAGGCCTTGCGCATGTGCACATCGACATGAATACCCTCGGCGCCCGCTACACAGGGTTTGCCCATGCCGCGTGCGACGACTGCCGCGTGCGAGGTCTTGCCGCCACGCGCCGTCAGAATACCCTGTGAGGCAAAAAAGCCGTGGATGTCCTCGGGTTTGGTTTCCTCGCGCACCAGGATGACGCGCTGCCCGCCGTGCCCCTGCTGTTCGGCACGATCGGCGTCGAACACGGCGTGTCCTGTTGCCGCACCAGGCGAGGCGGGCAGACCGCGAGCCACCGGTGCATGCACGGCGGCAGGGTCCAGGCGCGGAAACAGTAGCTGTTCCAGCATGTCGGGCTGGATACGCAACAGCGCCTGTTGTTTATCAATCAGGCCTTCCTGTGTCATGTCCACCGAGGTGCGCACCAGTGCCGTGGTATTCATCTTGCCGTTGCGGGTCTGCAGACAGTAGAAGCGCCCCTTCTCGATAGTGAACTCGAAGTCCTGTACTTCGTGATAGTGGGTTTCCAGTCGCTCACGCAGGGCCTGCAGTTCCTGGTACATCGCCGGCATTTCCACTTCCATCATATCGATCGACTTGGGTGTGCGGATACCGGCGACCACGTCTTCACCCTGTGCGTTCACCAGGTACTCGCCGAACAGCCGGTTTTCCCCGGTATCGGGATAGCGGGTAAAGCCCACTCCGGTCGCGCAATCCTCACCCAGGTTGCCGAATACCATGGTGCACAGGTTGACGGCGGTACCGTTGGCCATCTCCGGCGTGATGTTGAACTCGCGCCGGTAGTCGACCGCACGTTTGCCCATCCAGGAATCGAATACCGCCTTGACTGCCATCTCCAGCTGCTCCATCGGATCATCAGGAAAGGCCTTGCCGGTTTCGCGCTCGACCATTTCCAGAAAACGGTCAGAGATTTCGCGCAGATCGCGGGCCGTGAGTGCAACGTCCTCCCTGGCACCGGCCTTTTCCTTGACGGCCTCGAATTCGGTATCGAAGGCCTCGTCCGACACGCCCATCGCAACCTTGCCAAACAGTTGTATGAAACGGCGATAGGCATCCCAGCCAAAACGTTCATTACCGGTCTGCGCAATCAGACTCTTCAGGGTATCGATATTGAGCCCGAGGTTGAGGATGGTATCCATCATGCCCGGCATGGACATGGCCGAACCGGAGCGTACCGAAATCAGCAGGGGATTCTCGCCGGCACCGAAGGTTTTGCCGGTTTTTGCTTCGAGTGTCTGCATCTGTGCACGTACTTCATCCATGACCCCGGCGGGCATATCGTTTTCGGTATTATCCAGGTAATACAGGCAGGCCTCTGTTGTGATAACGAAGCCGGGCGGCACATTGATGCCGATCTGGGTCATTTCGCACAAGTTGGCGCCCTTGCCACCGAGCAGCATTTTGTTGCTGCCATCGCCATCTTCGAATGCGAAAACGTACTTCTCCTGACTGTTCATAAAGTTTCTCCTGGTAACGCAGAATATCCAGACCGGGCCACCGGCACAGGAGAGTAGAGTAGGGAATGTTGTCTTCGTTAACAAGGCAAGACAAGACTGGCCAGGCATTTGCAAGCAGGCGATAACTTGCAATTCACCATCGCCGGGAAGGGAGTTCAACCACGGGATCAATGGGGGCAGACTCACTGCTGTCCCATAAACTATTCAAACCAGACACAGCTGTTTAATGGCTGATGAACTCTGTTATTACTGTTCCTGCCATTGCGGAGTCGTATCGCCGAGCAGGGTGTGGCCGCTGACCTGGGTAATGACCGGCCTCCCGTTTTCCAGTTCGTAGGTCGCATATTCGCGGAACTTGCTGATCATTTCCTCGCCGTCCTGAACCAGGTGCTCGGTTATGGTTGAGTACGACAGTCCGCTCAGGCCATCCGGCTTGATATGAATCTCGGTGTCATCGCGC
>DAOVYA010000145.1 GCA_030635865.1 Gammaproteobacteria bacterium
AACGCCATCCAGTGCAAGCCGATGCCGGGGCGCCGGGGCTTGCAGGGCACGCAACATGGCCTTCCCCAGCATGTCACTGTTTAGATCACACGGTAACAAAACCTGCGCCACGCCCAGTCTCTCCATGTATTTTGCCCGCATTAACTGGTCCGACATAACGGGATTGGGAACCAGCACAGAGCGGCAGCGGGTTTCCAGCAGGTTTGCGCAGGTGTTGTAACCGGCGCAACTGACCGACAGGGCAGCATTCGACATCCATTGTAAAAATTCCGGCGTGAATGGCTGCACGATGATGGAGTCGTCATCCTGTACTCTTTGCGCAAGACCAGTGGCATCCTGTGCAAGCCCTGTACAGACCACCAGTTTATATGCAGCCAGTTCACTTGTTGAATGCAGTTCTTGCCAGCTCTCAATGCAACAATCGACAAGTTGCGCGGCATCCGTGCCACCACCCGCACTGACCAGCACATAGGGATCACCCCGGGTTGGCAGTACTGATTCATCATTGCCTGCACATGCACTTGCCGCTTTCTCGGAAACAATACCGGTATGGGATACCGGGACGCGGATATCCCCGGCACGCGGGAAATGATCAACCAGCCGGGAGAGTCCGGGGTCGCCATGTACCATCACGCCGTCAAACCGGTCTTCCTCCAGGCGTACCAGTACTTCACGTGCGTACTGCTCAGCCGTGCAGTCCTCGTGACGGGTCTGCAAGGGTATGTCACGCACCGAGCAGATAACCTTGAGTCGTGGTTCACGTGCGTGTGCCGCTGCCAGCAGCGCTTCAATCTCTTCACCCAGTTCCCACTTGCTGAACGGATAGTACTCGACAACGATGACATCCGGATGCAGCGCGGTTATGGCTTCCTGCAACACTTCTTTTCGCTTTGCCATCACAGCAATGATGTCCAGGCTGGCATCGACCGGTGCAAGCCCGTTCGGGGTGCGGTGGATTTGTGGCAATTCCAGACTGCTTACATTGCTGATGCCGGCACGCGGGATTGCGCGCCCGCCTTGCGTGAGGGTGACAGTGTGTCGTCCCGCAAGCGCCCGGGCGATCTCCAGGCTCCGAACATAATGACCGACACCACTCAGGTGCTGTGCATAGACGAGGATGCGCAGCCTGCCTGATGAACCCGGCAAAGTGCTTACCCCTGCCCCAGTAATTTTATGATTTGCTCCTTGAGTGGACTGTAGCGTACATGGCTGAGCTCGATGGCTTCCCGCAGGAACGCGTCGCCGCCACTGAACTTGTTAAATTCCTGGGCAAAGGTGATGCACTGATTGTCCGCTTCGTCCCGGATTACGCCCATCGGGTCTTCACCGGCCTGTACCCTGTCGACCTGCTCAAGCAACAACCGGCGCAACAGGGTAATACCCTGATCAGATGACACCAGCAACTCTTTGGTTCGATCAGTAATAGCACCCTGTGATACCCATACCATGATGTCACCGCCATCGACGTAGTCAACGATGAAGTTCTCCTGCTCGTCCTGCCAGGGCACCTCGTAGACAGGCACTTCGCGCTGTACCGGTGCATCGATGCCGTCGACCGGTTTGTAACACGAATACCAGTAGTGCCGCGTGGTCGTATCGTCGACCGGCACACGGATCTGGAACCTGTGCTGCCCCCGGGTGCCAACCCGCAGCATGACCGGGAAGATCAACGGGTGGCCTGTCTGCCAGTCTTCATCCTCCCTGCTGCCGCCTTCCAGCACCCGGCGCTTGACGATGCCATAGTCAAATACGTCGAAGCCGATTTCCGTGTGATGTCGCTTATACCAGCCCGGTGTGCTTTGCCTGTTTGCATCGCGCACACCCGTCAGATGATGACCATGCAACCATTCAACATGGGTGGGATCAACGCTGTTTTCCATGATCTGCAGCCAGTTGCAGGGAATGGTTGCCATCCCGATGTCGCGCAGCACGTTGTCCCATACGAACAGGTCATAACGTGGCAGCAAGGGGGCGGGCTCCGGACCAAGATAGGCGAAGATCAGTCCACCCAGTTCCTCTGCCCGGTAGGCGCGGATGCGGGCACGTTCCAGCAGTTTCGGGTTATCTGCTTCAGCTGGCATGCGCAGGCAGTTGCCCCGGGAGTCGAATTTCCAGCCGTGATACGGGCAGCTTATGCCTTCATCATCGACCAGACCGCATTGCAGGGAGGCATTTCGATGTGAACAGTTTCGTTGGACAAGACCCAGCCTGCCGTCCGGTTGCCGGAATAACACCAGGTCCTCGGTCAGCAGACGCACCGCCCGTGTCGTACCCGCCGTGAGTTCAATACTGGCAGCCACCGGGAACCAGTAGCGGCGCAACAGTTCCCCCATGGCAGTGCCCGGGCCGACCCGGGTCAGTCGTTCCTGTTTTTCCCCGTTCATGACCACTCCGCTTGTGTGTAAACCGCCTGGGGCCGGGTATAAAAGGTACGGTCCCACAGACCGTGTTCAGGCGGCCCGGCCTGGGAGGCTTTCCAGCCGCCGAAAGGTGCCTCCGGGTGAATGGCAAGACAACCCGCACCCAGCTTGAGAATACCTGCCTCGATCACTTCGCAGAAGCGTGCACCTGCATCAGGATCCTGTGTCAGCAGACCGGCAACCAGTCCCTGTGGTACCTGGTTTGCCAGGGCTATCGCCGCGTCCAGGTCCTGTGCCCGCTGGATAATCGCCACCGGACCAAAGGTCTCTTCTTGCACGATGGCCGCATCGGCAGCGACATCAGCAAGGAGCGTGGCTTCGTACCGGCAGTTTATGTTCTCTCCTGCCGCTCGCCTGCCACCACACAGTAATCTTGCACCGTTTTGTTCCACTGCATGCCTGACGACATTATCGACATGTTGCAAATGCTGTTCGGAGATGAGTGGTGGTAACTGCAGGTCCGCAACTGCCCGGGTAAGCCGGTCTTCAAAGTCATCCGCTATGCTGTCTTCGGCGATAAAACGGCGGATGGCGGTACAACGTTGCCCTGCAAAGCTGAAGGCGGAGTTGGCCAGGTTATCGATCTCGCGCTCCAGGTCGGCATCGGCCAGCACTATGACGGCATTGTTGCCACCCAGTTCGGCCTGCAGGGGTTTGTCATGAAGTGTGCACAGGGCGGAAGCGGTGCGCCCGGTAGCCACCGACCCGGTCAGGGTAATGGCATGGATGTTTTCATCACCGATCATGTGGCGTGCCGTATCGGCATCGCCGAACACCAGGTTTACAACCCCCGGTGGCATTCCTGACTCGATCAGTGATTCCATGAGCTGCTTCGATGTGTGTGCCGCCTGGCATGCCGGCTTCCAGACGACGCAGTTGCCGAACACCAGCGCGGCCGTTATCTTTGCCACGGGAATGGCCAGGGGATTGTTCCATGGCGTGATAATGCCGATACAACCGACCGGTTGATAACGTGCTGTTACCGTTTTATCGATATGCGTTTCCGTTTCAGCCAGCCTGAGTGCAGTCCCGATATGCTGCAGCGCCCTTTGAAATTCCTCTTGCGCATCGGTCCCCGGTTTGCCGATTTCCCCTGTCATGATATCGACCAGTATCCCGGCCTGTTGTTGCAGGGTCTGCTGCCACTGCTCAAGCAGCTTGATGCGTGTCTCAAGACCGGTGACCTGCCAGCCGGACAAGGTTCCCCGTGCGGCAGTACCGGCCTGTTCAACCTCCGTCTTTGTAGCATACGGGACCCTGGCAAGGTTTTCTGACAAGCACCCGGGATTACGATGCAGGGTATAACTGGTCCCGGCAGTGTCCTGCCAGGTATTGGCAATACAGGCAACCGGCAAGGTTGACATTGCAGAATGATCTGACCGTGATGTCTTACCCAGACGCGCCAGGATTTCATCGGTGGTCAGAAAAGTAGCGACACGGCCATGCAGGTAATCGCGTGTAATCTCTGCATGCAGGGGTTCTGTCGAGGCTACCGCCTCCTGAGCAACCCAGACCTTGAAACCTTGTGCGTAGGCATCGAGTACGGATGCGCGGACACAGCCATGCAGGTAAATACCGGCGACAACAAGTGTATCGATTTGCAGTGACTGGAGGGTTTTCCCGACTTCCGGGTTCTCGAACGCGCTATAGAAGGATTTGCTGAATGTCTCATCTTGCGGCAGGGGCTGCAGGGATGGTGGCGGCTGTATGCCCGGTGTGCCTGCTACACATGCATGGATATCATTTTCAATCCAGTGCGGCATCCGGTCTGCACCATCGGCGCGTGTCTCTGTATGCGCGTGCAGTACAGGTATGTTGAGATCACGGCAATGTTCCAGCAGGGTCGTGACCGCGGCCACTGTGATATCACGTACAGGCGTCAGCCCCGGCCGGTTGAGGAAGTCATTTTGCAGGTCAACAAGAAGTAGTGCCGCTTGCATCATTCATGGGCGAGGCCCACAAGCGGCGTCACGTTTTGGCTGCTGTGTGTCTGCTCGTGTGTCAACCTGAAGTCCAGCGCTTCGGCGATGCGTTGCCCGAGTTCCACGGTGCCTGTCACCTTGCAACCCGGCGCCATAATATCCGGTGTCCGCCAACCCGCTGTCAGCGTATCGTTGATGGCCGCACGGATCTCTCCCGACAGGTGGCCGAGTCCGAAGCTTTCGTCCAGCATCATGGCCAGTGACTGTATCTGGCCCACGGGATTGGCCTGGTTCGTGCCGGCCAGGTCATGGGCGGCACCATGGCCTGTCTGGTAAACGGCGATACCGTTATCTGCAAAGTTGGCGGAGTAGGACATGCCACGTGCACCCAGCAGCAGGGCGGCGCCATCTGCAAGGACATCGCCAAACATGTTGGGCGCTACTACGACATCAAATTCCTGTGCTTTAGCCAGCAATTGATAGCAGGCCGTGTCGATTTCCAGTGTCCTGATCTCGACACCGGACGCACGCGCCAGTTGCTCGGCAATATCTTTCCATAATTCACTGATAGCCGGCGCGCCACCCGGCTTGGTCACAACACACAGTTTTTTCCGGCGCATGCCGGCAACATTGATCGCGACCTGCATGATGCGTGAGACCTGTACGTCATCATAGTGAAGGTGATGAAAGGCGCGACGCGTGCCTGATTTATTCTCGAAACCGAAGTCGCCCTGGTACAACCCACTGACGTTCTCCCTGATAATCAGGATATCGGCCTGTGCCACTGCTTCAGGCCTGAGCGCACCGGTGTTGCTCAATGCCGTAAGGGGCTTGAGTGGCACC
>DAOVYA010000228.1 GCA_030635865.1 Gammaproteobacteria bacterium
CAATTCCTAGCGGATTTCTTCAATCGAGAATTTCTTCTCCACGACGATCGGTGTAATCAGTGCATGGCCTTGCAATTGCCAATGGGCAAGCTCGGTAATTGCAGAGGGAACCACGTCTATGAATTCATAAAAGTCATCAGTGTCATAATCATAGTCATCTGCTGCCAGCCCGCACACCTTGAACTCAACACCCAGGCTTGAGTAATAACGCATGCGCTCCACGGCATCCCTGTATTTTTCATAGTTTTTGCGGGCTACGGCCACGATTTCCGTGCCGTGAATGACCACCTTGATATCCAGGAACTCCGGCGCCATGCCATAGGGTTCTTCCATCAGGGGATTAATCAGTGAACGAATCCAGTACAGGGCCGAATTGATTTTCTGCGGGTTATCCAGATAAAAGTCGTACACGACTTTTTGCTCGGAGTAGGGGGTTTCAACTGCTTGGGATACTTTTTCTTCCGCAAGCACGGCGTGGCTTATCAGCAACACAACCACACTGAAAATCGTTTTTTGTAACTGCATTTCCCGTGGCTCCGGATCAAAGCTACTACCGTCTACTATAGCTTATCCACAGAGAGGTGCGGATCAGGCTGCGGAGGCAGTATAGCCAGGCGATGTGCTTCTGCAAGCGCCAGGCGTTTCTCATAGGCTTCACGCGCTATCCTGATATCATCAAAAAAATACCCTAACTCATTCATATGCAAGGCCTGTGGCCCATCCACCAGGGCCTTGCTCGGGGCCGGGTGAAAATCGACCAGCACCATGTTGGCGCCTGCGATCACGCCCTGTGCGGTCACGTGAAAGACATCGAGGATGCCTTCCGGTGTACACTCGCGGGTGCCTACAGAGTGTGACGGGTCGATACACACCGGCATGCGCGTCAAGCGCTGGACGACCGGCACATGCGCAAAATCAATAAAGTTGCGATGCGGGTCACCCATATTGGTCTTCATGCCACGCAGACCGAACACCACGCGCCGGTTGCCTTCGCTGGCGAGGTATTCTGCTGCATTCAGTGATTCTTCCAGCGTGATACCAAAGCCACGTTTCAACAGCACAGGTAAATCCGGGTCACGTCCGATTGACTTTAACAATTCGAAATTTTGCGTGTTGCGGGTACCAATCTGCAACATAACGCCTGTCGGGTGACCAGTTTGTTCCAGTGCTTCGTGAATCTCGGTGACATGCTTGTCATGGGTGACTTCCATGGCAATGACTTTAATATCGTATTTACCGGCAAGCTCGAATACGTAAGGCAGGCAGCTCTTGCCATGGCCCTGGAATGAATAGGGGTTGGTCCGTGGCTTGTATGCGCCCATACGGGTGCACTGTTGGCCGTGTTCCTTCAGGGCCTTCATCATCTGTTCAACATGTTCGGGAGTGTCAACCGCGCAGAGGCCGGCGAATATGTTCAAATTATCCTGGCCAAAACGAACACCGTTATATTCAAAGTGCGTGGGACGTACATCGTCCTGGTGGCGCCCAAGCACCCGGTATTCTTCTGAAACACGCACAACTCGCTCAACGCAAGGCAGGCTCTCCATTTCCTCGATTACCAGTGAGGCCGTATCGCCTACCAGGTAAATTTCGGTGAGCACTTGCTGAGTGCCTTTTTCGTCATGGACACGTGACTGAATGTTCTTAAGGTTTGACAGGAAATCCATCAACTGGCGATATTCAGCTCCGTCCTTGTCGGTGTCGGCGTGTAAAATCAGGATCATGTTATTTTCCCTGGATATTTCCAAACCAGACATTATCCATGAAAATCATGCCCCTGACTACAATTTTACCCGGACGGGAGGTGTCTGCGGCAGCAGGGCACACCGGGTATTGACCATGCCGGTCAAAACCCGGGCATACAGCGATTTGAAATCAGTTCTGGTTCGGGCGGTGGATGACGGAGTGCAATACCAGGTCATGTTCGAAATATACGGAATAGCCCTCGTAATCCCAGCGTGTGATAGGCGGATCGCCAACGCTGCGTCCCTCGGATACCGGATCACCATATTGCTGGCGTACAGCAGCCATACTTGTGCCGTTGCGAGGTGTTTGAATGGCGGGTGTTGATTGCATGCTGTCAATCAATAACACATCCCCGGCAGTCTGGTCAGCAGCTCTTGCGAGCCCGGCAAGACCCAGGAAGGAGATACCCACGAGCGCCAAAAGTACGATGTTTTTGATACAAGTCATTTTCGGATAAACCCTGTATATTGGTGAAGACCCTTAACCCATTGGTATATCGGGAAATAAACGCTAAATTCCCGCTGAAATTCGACTATATCACTGACACAGTGCATACAAAAGCGCTAAATCAAAATTTGTGACGGCGATCACCCTGGGGGCCGGTGCTAAAAGCAGCTAATGGTTTAATGGACAACAGGCCGGTAACTGACGGCAGACATAAACGGTAGAGGTGCAAGCATTTCCAGGCGAATAAACCATCGTTTTTCCGTGGCGCCCATGATGGACCGGACTGACCGTCATTGCCGCTATCTGTTGCGTCTGATTACCAGACATACCCTGTTATATACAGAAATGGTGACGACCCACGCCCTGTTGCATGGAGACCGGGACCGACTCCTGGGATTTAACAGTAGTGAACACCCCGTTGCCCTGCAGCTCGGTGGCAGCGACCCGGTTGCATTGGCAGATTGTGCGCGAATTGGTGAGGAGTATGGTTATGATGAGATCAATCTGAATGTGGGTTGTCCCAGCGATCGGGTCCAGTCCGGTCGCTTTGGCGCATGCCTGATGGCAGAACCCGGTCTGGTTGCTGAATGTGTTGCAAGTATGAAGGAAGCAGTCGCACTGCCAGTAACCGTCAAGTGCAGGACCGGGATTGATAACCGGGACTCGTTTAAGGAGCTTGCAGGATTTATCCAGGTGGTCAGTGACGCCGGCTGTGACACATTTATCATCCATGCCCGCAAGGCCTTTCTGCAGGGCCTCAGCCCGAAGGAGAATCGCACAGCACCCCCCTTGAAGTATGATTATGTCTACCGGATCAAACAGCAATTTTCGGGCCTTGAAATAATTATAAACGGGGGTATTACTGATCTGGACAGTACAGAATCCCATTTAAGGCATGTGGATGGTGTGATGCTTGGCAGGACGGCCTACCACGAGCCCTATATGCTGGCCGGTGTGGATGCCCGCCTGTACAGGGACACACGAAAGGTTCCGGGGCGTGATGAGATTGTAAATATGATGTTGCCGTATATTGAAATGGAACTTGCAAATGGAGCACTACTCAAACACATAACCCGGCATATGCTTGGCTTGTTTACAGGTGAGCCGGGCGCCAGACACTGGCGGCGCTATCTGGGTCACCACGCTGTTAAACGGGGAGCAGGAACAGAGGTGGTACGTGAAGCACTGGAAAAGGTCAGTGAATTCAGTAACACCGCTGCAGTGCGACCGGGGTCTGCACAACGCCGTGGATGATTTTATTACAGGCCGGGAAACACCTGGCGTAACATTGCCCGGCCTGCTGCTGATGCCATATGTCAGCAAGGGAACGGACGACGCGATAAAACCGGTTAGCCAAAGTATATGAGCAGAAAACAGGACCTGGTAGTAATTGGCGCTGGCCCGGGTGGGCTGGTGGTTGCAAGCGTCGCTGCACAAGTTGGTTTGAGGGTGAC
>DAOVYA010000126.1 GCA_030635865.1 Gammaproteobacteria bacterium
GGCCAATCAGGTTGCAAGGCAGCTTGTTATTTTCTTACAAATAGGCCCGTAGGCCAAAGATTGGCTTGAAAGAGCAGAAAAGAGGGTGACGCACAGGGGCAGGTATTGCCCCTGCGGGTGGCAGAGTGACGCTATTTAGACGATTGTATGCCTTAAAACTGGCGCGTTTGACGCTTTTGGTTCTACTGGATCGTTGCCATGCTGGAGCACAGTTGTTTGCGTACCAGTTCCATCAATTGCTCCAGTGTCAGGTTGTCAGGCACCTGCTGGAGGTTGGAAAACCAGATGTTTTCGACCTGTCCGCTATCAGCCGGGGCCTGTTCCTGTATCAGGGGCCAGCCGACAAACACGCCCTGCTTGCCATCGTCTAAACCTACTGTAATCAACTGAAGTTCCAGAGTTTTCATGCCAAGACCTCGCTTATCCCGCAGAATGTTATGAAAACGGGATTATCTGTGGGTTCGGCAATAACCTTGCAGTTTACATGCCATTTATTATCCTGGTGTTACATCTGTGGGTTTGCGCCCTGACAGCCACCGCCACAGGACCCCGCTGGGGCTGTCATCGCCAGTGCATATGTAACTGAGGGCATGGAAATTGTGAGCGGTCCAGCGCATATGTTTCTCGGCGCCCTGGCGCCCGCAGAACAACAGCTGATCACCGGGCTGCAGCCTGGTATCAGCCTCGGGCAGCAGGCATTCATTATTATCTGCATGCTTGATGTAGAGCGGGACACAGGGTAACCGGGTCGCTGTTTCCCGCGGGTCTGTTGCCAGGTTGTCGAGGGTCACGATACCTCCTTTCCTGAACATTTCTATAATCGCCGGGGTATGCTTGCGTGAAATGATGACAGTCCATGATTCCGGAGGGCGGTCGGTCAGGATGCCGACCACCCGGCTGATCAGCACATTGGCCCATGTTTCGTCTTGTTGCCGGGCCATACGCAAAAAATCGGACAGTAACGGGGTAGTCAGCATGTCGATAACCCTTTGACCAATAAGTGTGCCGGGCTGCATTGTGATATCGATATTAGCGGCATCAAAAATGGCGTCATTGCTGCGCAGGTTCTGACGTGCAACGGTAAACAGGTCTTTATTCAGGTCACGCGCGGTCATGATGATGGACAGGTTGTTGGCGTCATCATCGGTACCGGCAATGATGCCAACCGCCTGTTCAATACCGGCTTCATGGAGGGTAATGGCCTCTGTACCGCGGCCAGCGATCGTACCTTCCGGTGCCCCGGTTGTTCCTGTGTCTGATTCGATCAGCACCGTTTGTATGGCCTCGAACGAAAGGCTCTTTCGGACGGCTTTCCCGAATCGACCATAGCCGCAGAGAATCCAGGTGCCACTGGGTGGTGCCGTAAATTCACTCAGCGGGGCCTCATGGATGCTGGTCATCCACTCATATACCAGGTACATACTGGGTGACTGGAACATCATGGCGAACCGCTCGGCAAAGGTGTCAAACGGGTTGATGATGTAGTCGGTGCCAAAGGAGGCCATGTTGGCTTCCGAGTCGCTCGATTCAGAACGGCAGATGACCTTGAGTTTTGGCGCCAGCAGCTTGCTGGTAATGGCAATCGTCAGGTTTACATGGTCGACGTCTGTCAATGCCACCACGCCTGCACAGCGTTTGTTCCTGAGTCCGGCAGCTATCAGGACTGAGGAATCCGTGACATCAGCCGACAGACCGGGAACGTGAACCGGCAGGTCTTCAAGTCTCAGTGCCTGGACCTTGTGCTCATCCCTGTCGATAGCCACGCTGCGGATTCCGTGTTCTGCGAGTTCACGGAGTACCAGGTGCCCGGCATCACCGATTCCGCACAGCAGGTAAAAGGGTTCCCTGATACCACGTACTGCACGCGTAAAGACCGTAAAGGCGAGCACGCGCCGGAAGGCAGGTTCCTGGAGCAGGGTGAACAGTGAACCGATCGCATATAGCCAGGAGAGCACCGTCATATACATTGCCACGGTGGTCCAGATACGTTGTGCGTCGGTAAATGGATAGGGGATTTCCCCAAATCCGATGGTGGAGCCCATGTAGCTGACGAAATAGAACGCATGAAAGAAGCTCATGCGCCATGGATTGCCCTGGTCGTCGATACCCGGTATCAGCACCAGTCCGAGAATGGACACAGCGTAGACCAGGATGATAATGATCAGCGGCAGCCGCAGGCGGCGCAACAGCAGATAAACAAGATTCTGCATGGCTGCTCAGAACCGGCTAACGGCGGAACATCACCGTTTCAGTGACCAGGATGATGACCGAGGTAATATTTGCCAGCAGCGCACCACCGGATAATGAAACAATGCTGGCCATTATTATGGGTGTCAGGCCGGCATCGGTTGCGTGGACAGAGATAGTCCAGAGTATAACTGCTGCGATCAATTGCAGGTCTGCAACCAGGCTGGTAGCCAGCAATACGGCGCCGATATGGGCACGGTCACCGAATTTCATAATGGTCGCTATCAGGCTGACGACCAGCGCGGCAAACAGTTCGTACACATGATGGTGATCGGGGTTGTCCAGTTCCCCCAGGAAGAAGCCAAAATTCAGTGTCAGCGCCAGGACAATGAAGAATGCGAAAAATACTTTTTCCAGGTTCATGATCAGGTCTCCCCTTGATATCAGCCTGCTTCCAGTGGATTTACCAGCCCTGAATACTACCGTAGCAAAGGGTTGTACTGATAACAAATCCGCATTTATCACGTGGATAGTACACTGGATTGATATATCCGGCGGAGCGTCCGACAATAGGGCATGACTACCGGTCTACCCGATGAGGCAATGCGTGAATTGTTACAGGAACGTGTCGGCAGGATCCACCTGCAGGTGCGGCTCGGGATTGAACGGAACTACGAACGCAAGATATTCGGGCAGGGGCGGAATTTCTTCCATATCGAGAACTGGTATTCCGCCCGTTCGCTCATCAGGAATTGCCTGCGCCTGGTGTTATTGCACGGTCGGGGCCAGCGCAACGCGCGTCGTATCGAGGTGCGGCATAATCCTGTTTCGATCGCCGGGCTGCCAGGGGCCTTTGAAAACTACACCATCCTGCAGATTTCAGATCCACACCTGGATATGGCGCCCGATTTTCCCCATGAACTGATTAAAGTCATACGCGAGGTAGACTATGACCTGTGCGTGTTGACCGGTGATTTCAGAGCGGACACCTTTGGACCGTTTGCGGCTACACTGGAGGGGATTCAACTGGTGCGTACCCATCTGCTGGGCGAGGTATACGGGATCCTGGGTAATCATGACAGTATTTGCATGGTGCCAGGCATGGAATCGATGGGTATCCGCATGCTGTTGAATGAGCAGGTCGCCCTTGTACGTGGTGACGACACTATTTACCTGGCCGGTATCGATGACCCGCACTACTATCGTGCGGACAACCTGGAAAAGGCCGCAGATGCCATACCCTCCGGGGCCGTGTCGATATTGCTGGCACATTCACCCGAGATCTACCGGCATGCGGCGCATGCCGACTTCAACCTGATGTTATGCGGGCACACACACGCAGGACAGATCTGCCTGCCGGGTGGTATTCCCCTGATGTGCAACGTGGATTGTCCCCGCAGCTACTGTGCCGGGGCCTGGGAATATCATGGTCTGAAAGGTTATACCGCTGCCGGGTCCGGGGCCTGTGTTGTGGATGTCAGGCTCAATTGTCCGCCTGAGGTTACCCTGCACCAGTTGCACTGTGCATGACTGGTAACGGCCGAGTGCCTGATTAGCATGCAGATTTGAGATTGAGCAGTCGCGTGAACAGCAGGTCGATCATGATAAAGGCGCCCACTGCCGCAAGCATCTCGATAACGGTTGGCCCAAGTACCGATTGCATCATCCAGACCGGCAACACGCTTTCCGGCAACTGGTCCAGCAGTGGAACGGACCGGCTTGAGGGCAATCCAAGCCTGCGTTTGATGAAGCTGGAACACAGGTCTCCCAGCATTGCGAGCAGACCAAAGTATGCACCATCGAACCACGTCATTCCCAGCAACACTGCCACTATAGTCGTGGCAACAATGGCCGCGACAAGCCCCCGGAGGGTCTTGGAGGCCCCCAGCAACGGGCGTTGATCAATAAACCGACTATTGTTATCCAGGGGCCAGGCCCAGCGCTTCCCCAGTAAAGAGCTGGCTACCACCGGTGCACCATTGGCGGTGACCAGCAGCAGTAATAGTGTCGTTATCAGCCAGGATTCCACATCCATATACCCTTAGCAGTAAGGTGTTACTCAGGATAGCGACTCGGTATGGCAGATGCGACCCCGGCTGGAGCGGGATATAACCGGGTGTCGCTCCCGGCATCCCTTTAACTTGATTGTGTGGCAGCGTGAAGACGTCGCTTACGGCATCCATGCCTTCTGCGGCCTTTTAACATGGCCCTGTGGCAGCATGGAGGCATCGCTCCCGGCCACCTTTTTCTTCCGTGTGGCAGCGTCAAGGCATCGCTCCCGGCTTCCATGCCTCCCGCGATGTACCTACGTCCCTGTAGGCAAAAAAAAATCCCGCCAAACGGCGGGATAAAAAGGAGGTTGGTATTGGGCAAATACTGCAACATCAATTACTGCTGGTTCTACTTGGAATCATTCCTGCCCCGTCTTGACAGACCAGGGCTAGCGGCAACAATCCTGGGTCGGCAGATCCACCCCGTCTTGGCGTGCCCTGCCTGTGGTGTATTGATTACGCCCGTCCAGCCGGGGACTGTCAACAACAATAGATTGACGCGATTTTCACCGATTCCGGCCGGATGAATGTAGGGGTTTGATAATGCTGGTATATCGGAAAAGAGTAATTTTTGTATATTCAAAAGTTAAAAAATATTATTTTCCAGGGCTCAGGTTTTTTGCTATTCACGTGTCGTCAGTTTCCCCGGCAATTGCTTGTAGATGGCTACAACCAGCTGAATATGAAGGAGAAGATTCCCAATGCGGTGCTGAAATCGCGTCTCTGTGATTTTTCTGGCAAGTGATCGTTAAATTACTGCTGGCATAAGCCATTGTATTAATTATATTTAGTAGTATTTTTGCTGTTTATTTAGAAAATTATTAAATAAGATATTGCTAAATTAAGCATTTGCTTATATAATTATTACCGTCATTGAAGACACCTAAATATTAACCAATTTATTAACGTTTAATTTTCAGGAGAAACATTATGAAAACTATCGCAACTGTAATTACTGCCGCTACGCTGGCAGTTGCTTCTACCGCCGCTTCTGCATGGGGCTGGGGTCCTTTCGGAAACAACGGTTACAACAATGGCTATGGTAACAACGGCTATGGTAACGGTTTCGGCGACGGCGACTTCGACGGCGACTTCGGTTTCAACATGAACATGAGCGGTCGTGGTAACGGTCGTGGTTATGGTAACGGCTACAATGGTTACAATGGCCACAACGGTTATGGCTATGCTCCTTACGGCTATGCTCCTTATGGCCAGGCTCCGTACGGTTATGCTCCTGCTGTTGCTCCGGTTGAACCGCAGGCTGCTGACACGGCTGCCAAGTAAGTAACCCTTACTTACCAGAAAAGCCAAACGGGGGCGGCTCAAAAGAGTCAC
>DAOVYA010000175.1 GCA_030635865.1 Gammaproteobacteria bacterium
GAAGGCATGTTGCGGACATTCGCAAGCTGGTAAAGGCATTGCAGGACTGATTACCGGATCGGCTGTTTCAGCCGGCAGCCCGGCAGCTTCACCAGTCCGGCAGGATTCCTGATCATCAGCCAGGCTGTCTCGATGCAGTCATCCAGGTAACCGCCAAACAGTTCCAGCGTGTTGATCCCCACCATGCGTTCCGCAATTTCCGTACCGTTTTCATCGATAAATAACATGGTAGGTGTGACATATACCCGGTAGCGGTCGGATAGCCGGGTCGCATCGATCTGCTGCCCGGAAAAATCTGCGACCCGGGAACCGTTGTCGAGTACCAGCTTGCGGATAATGATCTTGTCCCTGTATTCACCACCCAGCAGCATCGGCTGCAGGAACTCCTCTTCCAGTAACTCACAGTAGCTGCATTCATCTGCCGAGAATGTGAGCAGAATCGGCAGTTGTTTGTTATGCGCAAGCTGGCCATCTGTATGCAGATTACGGGCGACCGGTACCTCCACTTCCGCCCGCAGGGCTGTAGTGAGCAGCCACAATAATGCACATCCGAAAACTGCTGGCTTGTATAATCGCCTCATCGAACCTCCATTAATCGGATAGATACAGGGCTATGTCAACAGATCTGTTGCGAATTGCGACCCGAAAAAGCCCGCTGGCCCTCTGGCAGGCGGAACATGTGCGTGGGCGCTTGCAGGCAGAGCATCCAGGCCTGCAGATCGATCTGGTCACGATGAGTACCCAGGGTGACCGGGTGCTCGATAGCCCGTTGGCCAGGATCGGCGGCAAGGGTCTGTTCGTCAAGGAACTGGAACAGGCGTTGCTGGGAGGTCGTGCCGATATTGCCGTGCACTCCATGAAGGATGTCCCTGCAGAGCTGCCGGAAGGCCTGGGTATCGGCGCCATTCTCGAGCGGGAAGACCCGCGGGATGCCTTTGTATCCAGTCAATTCATCTCCATAGGGGGCCTGCCGCAGGGTGCGCGTGTCGGGACCTCGAGCCTGCGGCGCCAGTGCCAGTTGCGTGCGGCCCGGCCGGACCTGCAGATACTGGATCTGCGTGGCAATGTCGGTACCCGCCTGTCGAAACTCGATGGCGGCGAGTACGATGCCATCGTCCTGGCTTGCGCAGGACTGAGGCGGCTTGGCATGGAAGAACGGATTACCTGCGCCATCTCCCCGGGTGAAATGTTGCCGGCCATCGCCCAGGGCGTGATCGGTATTGAATGCCGGCTCGATGATGTGCGGGTGGCAGACCTGATCAAGCCGCTGGCACACTTTGATACCAGCCTGCGCACCCGGGCCGAGCGTTCCATGAATGCGGCCCTGGCGGGCGGCTGCCAGGCGCCGGTTGCCGGTTACTCTGAACTCAGGGACGGATTGATTGAAATACGGGGGCTGGTGGGCTGGCCGGACGGCAGTGAAATTATCCGTGCCGATATCAGCGGGCCACCGGAAGACGCGGAATCCATGGGCAGGCAACTGGCCGATGAGTTGCTTGCACGGGGTGGCCGCCCGATTCTGGATGAGCTGTTGCGCGGTGAATAAGCGCGTACTGGTTACCCGCCCTGCCGGTCAGGCGGACCGGCTTTGTTCAATGATTGAGGCCGCCGGTGGTGAAGCTGTCCGTCTGCCCGCTATAGAAATTCATCCACCTGAAGACATCCAGCAGCTGGAATCCATGGTTGCTGAACTGGACACCTTTCATCTGGCCGTTTTTGTCAGCGCCAACGCGGTACACAGGGGAATGGAGTTTATTCTTGAGCGACGCCAGTGGCCTGCGGGGGTAAAGCTTGCCGCGGTGGGGCCCACCTCGACAAGTGCCATTGAGCATTACGGATTGTCCGTTGACTATGTGCCGAAACACGAGTTCAGTAGCGAAGGCCTGCTGGCTATCGATTCCTTGCAGGACATGCATGGGAAAAGGGTCATCATATTTCGCGGCAATGGCGGCCGTTCAAAACTGTATGACAGTCTGACGGCGCGTGGTGCCGAGGTCGTGTATGCAGAGGTATACCGGCGCACCTGTCCGGTTATCGACTTTCAGACAATGCTTGATTTGCTGCAACAGGAAAACCTGGATGTCATTATTATTGCCAGCAACGAAACCCTGCAGAACCTGTGTCATATGGCCGGTCCACAGGGCCGGCGTATATTGCGCGAGAAGCTTTTGGTGGTGCCCGGTCAGCGACAGCTTGTACTGGCAGAACAGCTCGGATTCACAAAAACACCGGTTGTTGCCGGTAATGCCAGTGACGAAGCGTTCCTGGAAGCACTAAAAAATATTATCTCGCGCAAAGACGCAAAGGCGCAAAGAAAAAAATAATAAATACTTTTGTCTTACTTCAGGGCCTTTCTGTGATACAGGGGAGAGTCATGGTTAGGAACGGAAGCTTTGATTTACCTCCTGCATACATGTGATCGTGTGGAACCTGTTGCAAGGAATTTTTGGTTTTTCCTTGGCGCCTTTGCGTCTTTGCGCGAGATGGTTTTGATCCTCTTTTAATCCTGTTTCAAGCCCTTTATGCTTTCTGCAACAGCGGCATATACAAAGGCATCCGAGAAGAAGCGCGATTCATCGAGGCCATGTTGCATGAATAGTTTGTGTCCTGCCTCGACCATGACAGGTGGGCCACTCATGTATACATCATATTCATCGAGCGCCGGGTACTGCCTGATGATCGCATCCGTGACAAAGCCGGTTTCACCCGCCCAGTTATCCTCATCCTGCGGTTCCGAGAGCACTGGCGTATAACTGAAATTCCCGTGTTCTTGCAGCCACTGTGCCGGTAGTTCATCAAGATACAGGTCACGCCTGGCACGCACGCCCCGGAACAGGTGCAGTGGCCGGTTGATGCCGGTCTTAAAGGCATGTTCAAGTATACCTTTAAGCGGACCAAAGCCGGTACCGCCACCAATCAGTATGGCAGGACGTTGCGTATCCTCGCGCAGAAAAAAAGTACCCAGTGGCCCCCTGACCCTGAGCATGACTTTTTCTTTCATGTGATGAAATACCTGTTCAGTAAACAGGCCGCCTTCCACGAAGCGGATATGCAGTTCGATAAATTTATCATCATGGGGGGCATTGGCGATCGAGAACGCGCGCGGTTCGTGGTCCTTGATCAGTACATCAATATACTGGCCGGCAAGAAACTGCAGACGCTCTGTGGAAGGCATCTTCAGGTAGATGCGTATGACATCATGTGCGAGATGTTCCAGTTTTTCAGCGCGGCACGGCAGTGTCTTGATTTCGATGTCCCTGGCGGCATCGACTTCGCGCACGTCGATGTTCAGGTCATTGGCCGGCACGGCTTGGCAAAACAGTGCCTTGCCCTGTGCCTCGTCTTTTTCACTGAGTGCCGGTGGCAGGCCATTTTTGTATACAACACGGCCCGCTAGCAATGTGCCCATACATGATCCACAGGCCCCGTTGCGGCAGCCATAGGGCAGCACGATACCCTGGCGCAGCGCGGCATCCAGTACCGACTCTGACGCTTCCACGGTAAACGCGTGGCCGCTGGACTGTATTGTCACTCGATAGGACATGTAAAAAAATGCTTCTGAAAAACGGGGTCGGGCATTGTCGCTGATTTATGCCGGAAGATAAACCGGACAAAACTGTGCCATTAGGCGGCTTCGATTGCCGGGTATATGGTTATTTGGGTTCGTCCCGACTGACGGAGTTTACTTGAACACGGCATACACGGGCGTGTGGTCCGAGGGCCGTTCCAGTTGTCTGGGCTCCTTGTCTATATGGCAGCCGGTACATTTTTTGCTCAAGGCATTACTTGCCAGTATCAGGTCAATACGCAATCCAAGGTTGCGCCGAAATCCAGCTGCCCGGTAGTCCCACCAGCTAAAGCTCTTTTCTTCCTGCTCAAATAAACGGAAGGTATCTTCCAGTCCCAGGTCGAGTATATGCTGTAGCGCATCGCGTTCCGGTGTGCTGCAAAGAATGCGTTCTTTCCACGCGGCCGGATCATGGACATCGCGATCATCTGGCGCGATATTAAAGTCTCCGAGTGTTACGAAATGTTCATGTTGTTTTAGCTGGCCTTCGATGTAGTCCGATACCTTTGACAGCCACTCAAGCTTGTAGGCAAATTTTTCACTGCCCACTTCCTGGCCGTTGACAACATACAGGTTAAGAATGCGTACGCCATCAATAGTTGCGCCAAGTATGCGGCGTTGTGGGTCATCAAGCCCCGGCACGTCGGTAATGATGTCACTGGCTTCCTGTTTACTGATGATCGCGACACCGTTATAGGTTTTCTGACCGGAATATACGACTTTGTAACCGGCAGCCTTTATATCATCGACCGGAAAGTTTTCATCCGTGAGCTTGGTCTCCTGCAGGCACAGAACATCAGCCTCTGTCACTGCCAGCCAGTCGAGTACATGAGGCAGCCGTACTTTAAGGGAGTTCACGTTCCAGGTGGCGATTTTCACCGTTCAATAAAACCTCTGTGGCAATAATCCTACGCAGCCAGTCCGGAATGTCTTAGTAGTGCATCGATGGTCGGTTCACGGCCACGGAATTC
>DAOVYA010000269.1 GCA_030635865.1 Gammaproteobacteria bacterium
AAGGGCACGCAACGATTGTTGTATCGTGCCCGCTACCATGACCGGATACGTGATACCGGTCTGGATAATGATTTCTGGAGAATATGAATGCTCTGGCTAAGTGAAGTATTACTGCAAAATTACGAACTTGAAACGTTTGAGCAGTTGAAAGAAGAAGTTGGCAAGCATGCGCGTACCGGCGAGATGTTTTTCCGTATGGATGTTCGTCCACCGTTTCCGGATACGCCGGAAGACTGGGAAGACCGGCTGGAGGCTGCTTTTTCGGCTGCGCAATCCGGGGGTAATGGCTGATGTTCTGGAGTGATGAAGATGACAAAAAGAAGGGATTTGCCATCCCGGATGATGTGGTGGATCTCGCCTTCAGGATCAATTGTCCGACCTTGCCGCTGGACCATGCCCATGCACTATCGGCCAGCCTGCTGGAAAGCCTTCCCTGGTTGAAAGACGAGGAATATGCCGCGATACACCTGATCCACGGTGCGGCCTCCGGTAATGGCTGGTTTCGCCCGGAAGACGTGAAAAACGAACTACTGCATTTATCCAAGCGTACCCGCATGCGCCTGCGCCTGCCCCGGCACCGTCTGGATGATGCCCGTGAGTTGTCCGGCAAGACGCTGGATATCGCGGGACATCCGCTGGAACTGGGCAAATCAGAGGTCTACTTGTTGAGCAGCCTGTCGACCCTGTTTGCCCGCTATATCGTGGCCGATGAGGACCAGGATGAAACACAGTTCCTGGAAGAAACTGCCCGGAGTTTGAAGTCCATGGGCGTTTCCCCGCGCAAGCTGCTTGGCGGGATTACGCACGCCATGGATTTCCCGGGGGGGGCGGTGTTCACCCGTAGCCTGATGGTGGCTGAACTGGAGCCGGAACAGTCGGTGCGGCTGCAACAGACGGGCCTTGGTGAAGGGCGGACTTTCGGTTGTGGAATCTTTCTGCCGCACAAGGGCATCAAGGCTGTGAAAGAGGAAAATGAGTAGCCGCTAACGTCCTGTGAACCCTGGCTATCCTGCGAAAACTTCCCATTCGGGATATATTACCGGCCCTGCCCAATGACTATAGTGGCGACATAAGCGGCGAATATGTAAAGACTTACTTGAATCTGGAGAATTTATCATGGGTAAGAAACAGGATCTGATCAAACAACTGATTGAAATGCAGAAGAAGTTCATCGAAATTGAACAAAAAGAAGGTGTTTCAATGGAAGACTACTTCATTGCTGATGAAGGCCACCCGTTGTACCACTTCCGCCAGGATTATATGGAGCTTGCAAACAAGCTGGTTGACATGGCGCATGAAGAGAAGGGTTCGCACCGCTAGACCGGATTCAAGACCAAAAAAGCCGCATCCCGAAAGGGTGCGGCTTTTTTATTGGGGCTCTTCCTGGTCGAATGAATTCGACCCTACAATTAATAGCCGCCTTTACGCGCGATGTAGGGTAAGCCCGCAATCTTGTTACCCTGCTTGCTGGGCGCACCCGGGAACAGGTTATAGAGATCCTTGCTGGTGATTTTCCTGCCCCATATCTTGGACATGCCTTTATTGATTGCCCGTTCCATGGGTTGCTCACCGCCATTATCAAGATATTCTGTACGTAGATAATTCAGTACATCAAAGTGTTCCTGGGTCAGCTCAATGTTATCCTCGGCAGCGAGTGCCCTGGCGACATCTTCATCCCAGGCACCCGGGTCTGTGAGGTTACCATTAGCATCGGTCTCAATGCTCTTGCCATTTACTTCCAGTGCCATTTCCATACTCCTGATTCAGATTTAGTAAATATTTCAGGGTCGAATTGTATTGCAATGTGACGTCTATCGGAAGAGCGGGTTGCCAAAGCATGATTTATCAGGAATTAACACTGGGGGAGACGGATAAGCTTAACGCCAGTCTGTACGCCCGTTTTATGGAGTTGTCCGGCACGGACCGGGTAAGGCAGACGCATCATTTTGCAGGACGCTTCGAGAATACCTATATAGAAGAGGCGGATATTCCGGACATTGCCGTGGTGTTGAACAGGGTGAAACAACAGGCCGGGCAGTGGCTGGGTATTGAGGCGGATACATTAAGGGTCGGGTTTTGGTTCAATGCCATGGAGGCCGGGCAGCGGACCACGTTACATCACCACGATGAGAACGATGAGTTACTCTCGGCGGTGTACTACATTCGTGTCCCTGAAAATTCCGGTGAGCTGATCCTGCACGACGATGACAGGAAGGTCTGCATTGTGCCGCAGGAAGGAAAGCTGGTGATGTTTGCGCCCGATGTGCTGCATGAGGTGACTGCCAATCTCGGTTCCGGGTTGCGCCTGTCTGTCGGGATGAATATTGGTCCGGCCGAAATCAAATAAAGACGGTTTATCCGGTGAGGTGTTTGATGCGTTCGTTGTCCTCGTCAGAAATATCAATAATGAAGAATCCGCTCCAGTGCTGTGTCTGGTCATTTGAAGAGTGACACCAGAGGCTCTCGGCCCCGACCAATATGGGGTCTGCGTCGCTGACTTCAGGGTCAAATTCAAGGGATAGCTGGAGAATGTTGTCCTCGTTGATGGGTTGTGGCCCCTGCAGCATAAAGCCATCCTCGCTGATGTTAACAAGACGCCCAAGGACAGTGCCCGTCTGCCTGTCAATCACGCGGATGACTTCAGAGATCTCTACACGATCGTGCTCACGCATTTCCTGATATGAAGTTTCAAGTGTGCTCATCTTGCATTGCTCCTGTATTTAAACGTCGCGCGTGGGCCATGCTATCCGTTTGCCAGTATGCGGCGAATTCCTTCCATTGCCCTGCGCATGAGCGGGTGCTTATCTTCCCGGACGATACGGGCGTTGCCTGCCACCATCATGGTGGCCAGTTCCATGTGTTTTCTAACCTTCGCTTTTATGCCCATGCTGTTAACAAACATGTAGTTTTTGGAAATCTTTGAATACCATGAGAGCTTGACACGTTCCGGTAACGTATCTTCATCTTCCTGGATTAAAAACCAGGTGCCGAAAGCGATTTTCTCCAGTTCTTTCATGGCCGTCTCGATTTCAGGTGACGGTTGCTCATCTGTCGACCCGGCGTCGCCGGCATTATCGGTAGTCTCGTTGTTGTCCGCTTCAGGGTGTCCGGGATCTGCCGGGGACGGCT
>DAOVYA010000084.1 GCA_030635865.1 Gammaproteobacteria bacterium
GATCCCGGACGGTGTTGATGAGGCAGCCGTCAGGTCAGCCCTGCTGGGTGACTATAACCTTGAAATAGGAGCCGGTCTTGGGGCAATGGCCGGGAAAATCTGGCGTATCGGGCTGATGGGCTTTGCCAGCAGCACGACAAATGTTCTATTCTGTCTGGGGGCCCTGGATGCAGTGCTTGGCAGTATGAAGGCGCCTGTCACCTCAGGTGTGGCAGTAGATGCTGCCAGGGCAGTGTATAACTGAACGGACTGGACGGTATTACACAAGGGGTAATGAAAATGAAATCCTGTACCATCAAACCGGTTTATTGTTTTATCGCAGCATCCCTGATGCTTGCATCCCAGTACGCACCAGCGGGTGGCAATACGGGCAATAAGGACAACAACCTTACAGCATTGGGGAAAGCACCCGACTGGAGCCTGGTGGTCGATAACACCACTCACAAGGTTACATTTGAATCAGATGAAGGGGTGGTCAGCTACCGCTATCCGGCCGCGGGGCCAACGCTTGTCAGGAAGGATAAAACTACCATCTATATGGTTCCCAATAAAGACCATCAGTTGAATGTACAAATGACTGAAAAGGCGTGTCGGGATGTTGAATCAGGCAAATCATATGAGACATCTGTAGTCGTTGTGTTTGATGGTCAGACTTACCTGGGTTGCGGTAATTATGAGCATCAATCACATATGTAGCCGGTTATTTGTCGAATTGCGCCAGGTAGTCCTCATAGCCCTCGGCTGCAAGTTCTTCCTTTGGAATAAATCTCAGGGATGCCGAGTTGATGCAATAGCGGTTACCCGTTGGCTGCGGGCCGTCATCGAACAGGTGGCCGAGGTGAGATTCTGCGATACTGCTCTTGAGCTCGGTGCGCTTCATGAAAAACCGCGTGTCTGTATGACTGGTTACAGCAGTGTCCGAAATTGCCCGGGTAAAACTTGGCCAGCCGGTACCCGACTTGTACTTGTCCAGTGAACTGAACAATGGCTGTCCGGATGCAATATCCACATAAATGCCGTCCCGCTTGTTATCCCAGTACTCATTCTTGAACGCGCGCTCCGTAGCTTCTTTCTGGGTTACATCATATTGCAGGGGTGTCAGGCGAGCCTGTAATTCCTCATCAGTCGGTCGACTGTAGGCTCTGCTCGCGGCAACTGCGCGTGTTTCGCCTGGATTTTCTGTGCCTTGTAACGGCTGTTCAGACTCGGCCGCAATCCCTGGTTCCAGCAATGCCACGGCAGTGGCTGCAATGATGCCGGTGATAGCAGCCAGTGTGTAATATTTCATAATACAAAACCCTGGTATCGCGCGGGATTGACAGCAATGTGACTCATGATCGAGCTAAAAGTTTCCATAAAATTCAACTTTCGAATGCGTAGGGCAGTGGTTGCTGCTTGAAAGGCGGCCCGTTTGAATTACCCAGGTGAACGTCTGCAGCATCTGCCGACTTGATTTGAAGGACTGCCAGGGCAAGCTGGCCGCCATCCGGATGCGACTGGGCATCAACGATTCTGCCAATAACCTGTTCGTCACCGCTTGCCTGGAAGAGCTCATCGCCGGGTGAAATTGTTTCATCCTGTTCAATGCGGCCAAGATACATCCTGCGCTTGAGTGTCCCGAGATACTGCATGCGTGCGACGATTTCCTGACCCGGGTAGCAGCCTTTTTTGAAGCTTAGTCCATCCACCAGCTGAAGATTAACCATCTGGGGAACAAATAATTCAGTGGTTGCGGCAAAGATATTCGGAATGCCTGCCTGGATTTCCAGCAGGCGCCAGGTCGGGCTGCCGATCGGTGCACCATGTACGTTGAGTGACTCCCAAAAGGCCTGTGCTGCCTTCAGCGAGCTTGCATAAACTTCATAACGCGGCTGTATGCCCGGCACCTTGATAACCGATATCCTGTCAAGATGCAGAACCTGGTTGTCCTCAGCCGGTGCCTGTCCGGCAGCATTGCGGATTGCTTCTGCGGCATCTGATCCGGATATGCCGATGCAATAGAAGTTTTCACTAACATCTTCAACCATTACATCGGCCCGGAGAACAAACATGCGCAGGCGTTGCAGCACGACCTCCAGGGAATCGGCAGGCAACCTCAGATAGAATGTGTCGTCCTGTCTGAATAGTCGCATCAGGCCCAGAATGCGGCCCTTGGGTGTGCAGTAGGCACTTAACTGGCTACCGTTCACGTCACAGTCTTTGATATCGTTGCTAAGCTGGGCCTGCAGGAAATCGCCTGCATCGCTTCCATATACGGCGATTACTCCCAGATAATCAAGATCGGCAAAGACAAGGCCGCTCAGCGCGACTTCCCGTTCACGAACGGGATTACCGAAATGGACGAGATTTTCGGCTTGAAATTCTGCGCCGGCATCAGTAAGAAAGGATTTCCACCCGGTTTTCATGCTGCTCCCGCTGCCCCTTGTTGAATGTGAATTCTAGAAGAAATACAGAGAATAAGATACTGGTCCGGCACTGGTGTTCCAGCAGGTGCGATGGTATAAAATCAGCAGCCAGAAAATCAATTATATGACCAGACAGTCACCTGCACCTGTTTATCTTAATCTTCTCCGGATTCGCTTTCCGGTTGGTGCAGTGACCTCGATTGCCCACCGTATTTCGGGTGTCTTGCTATTTGTTTCGCTTCCGTTTCTCATTTACCTGCTGGATATTTCGTTGCAGGGACCCGAGGGCTACGCGGATGCCGTCGCTATCCTCGGTAATTGCTGGCTGCGGCTCGGAACAGCTGCTATCGCCTGGTCCCTGTTCCACCACCTGCTCTCAGGGATTCGCTTCCTGCTTATCGATATTGAGACGGGTGTGACGCTGAAGCAGGCACGAACCAGCGCCTGGCTGGTCAATTTGACAGGACTTGTCCTGACACTGGCCTATATCTGGTGGATATTATGAGTGGCCAGGCACACGGATTGCGGGGTTGGCTGTTGCAGCGCGTTACTGCTGTCTACCTTGGCTGTTACGTGGCATATCTCATGGTGCATTTTTTTCTCCAGCCATCACATGGCTATGAGCAATGGCACGCATGGATTAGTCAACCCCTGGTGGCTATTGTCAGTGCAGGATTTATTTTTGCCATGCTTCTGCACGGATGGATCGGTATGCGCGATATAGTTTTCGATTATATTCATTCAGTCAGCCTGCGATTGATGCTGTTTTCCCTGATCGGCCTGCTGTTGGCCGGCTGCGGGTTCTGGGCGCTACGAATCCTGGTGCTGGCGACGGCATACCCCATGAGCCTGCCACTCAGACAATTTGATACCCTGATTATCGGTGCCGGCGGTGGCGGTTTGCGTGCGGCACTGCAGCTATCACAGGGGGATGCGCATGTCGCAGTGGTGTCCAAGGTTTTTCCGACGCGTTCCCATACGGTTGCGGCCCAGGGCGGCGTCAACGCTGCACTCGCAAATGTACGCCCGGATAACTGGCACTGGCATATGTTTGATACCGTCAAGGGTAGTGATTACCTGGGTGACCAGGACGCGATTGAATACATGTGCCGCGCAGCGCCCAAGGCCGTCTATGAACTGGAACATTTTGGCGTTCCGTTCTCGAGGATGGATGACGGCAGGATTTATCAGCGCCAGTTTGGTGGCCAGAGTATGGACTTTGGCGGTGAACAGGCCGCGCGTACCTGTGCTGCAGCCGATCGTACCGGGCATGCCATTCTGCACTCCCTTTACCAGCAGAATATCCGCGCCAAGACCCATTTCTTCGATGAATATTTTGCCATAGCCCTGTTGTATGACCACGAGGGCTATATTCTCGGTGCGCTGGTAGTCGATATCGCCAGCGGCGAGAAACTGGTAATCGAGGCCAAGACAACCCTGGTGGCGACCGGTGGTGCGGGGCAGATATTCCGGACCAATACCAATGCCCTGATCAATACCGGCGACGGTATGGCGATGACGCTGCGTGCCGGCATCCCGCTGCAGGACATGGAATTTGTTCAGTTCCATCCGACCGGCATTGCAGGCAAGGGCATGTTGCTCAGTGAAGGTGCTCGTGGTGAAGGTGGTTTCCTGCTAAATTCCGAGGGTGAGCGTTTTATGGAACGTTATGCACCCCATGCGAAGGACCTGGCCAGCCGGGATGTTGTCAGCCGCGCCATCACCACGGAAGTCCGCGAGGGGCGCGGCTGCGGACCCAACAAGGACCATGTCCTGTTGCAGGTCCATCACCTGGATTCCGGGTTAATAAAGAAACGCCTGCCGGCCATCCGCGATCTTGCACTGACCTTTGCGGGTGTTGATATGTGTGATGAGCCGGTACCCGTATACCCGACAGCGCACTACACAATGGGTGGCATTCCGACCAACCGCTTCGGTGAAGTGGTTGCGCCGATCGAGCAGGGACCGGAAGAACGGGTCCCAGGACTCTATGCAGCCGGTGAGTGCGCCTGTGTGTCCGTGCATGGCGGTAACCGGCTTGGAGGTAATTCACTGCTCGACATCATTGTGTTCGGGCGTGCTGCGGCAAACCAGATTATTGAATTCCTGCGTGAGAACCGCTATCACCGTCCGATGAGTGATACCTGCCTGGAGCCGGCAATGCAGCGACTGGAGCGCTGGGACCAGAAGGGTGATGGTGAATCAGTTGACACCATGAGGCAGGAACTCACGCGGGTTATGGAAGAACACTGTGGTGTATTTCGGACCGAGGAATTACTGGCCGAGGGCGTGAAAAAAATACTTGCCCTGCACCAGCGTATGCCGGACGTTCGTTTGCATGATCACAGCATGGTCTTCAATACCGCGCGCATTGAAGCCCTGGAACTGGAAAACCTGATGGATGTGGCGATAGCGACCATCATGTCTGCATACAAGCGGCATGAAAGCCGTGGCGCTCATTCGCGCGTTGACTACCCGGAGCGGGATGATGTGAACTGGTTGCGCCATAGTTTATATCACAAGGACTCAAACACGATTGATTACAAACCGGTCCGAATGAAGCCGTTGACAGTAGAATCATTTCCACCGAAGCCGCGTGTCTATTAAATCATGGTGATTAGCCGGTCATGAAATTTTCCATCTATCGCTTTAATCCGGATATAGATCAAAAGCCCCACATGCAGGGGTTTGAGTTATCGTCCGATATGCTTGACAAGGAGATGATGTTGCTGGATGCGCTATTGATGCTGAAAGCGCAGGACGAATCACTCAGTTTCAGGCGTTCTTGCGGTGAAGGGGTGTGTGGATCAGATGGAATGAACGTAAACGGTCGTAACATGCTGGCCTGTATTACACCCCTGTACAGCCTTAAATCACCGATTGAGATTCGTCCGATGCCGGGTTTGCCTGTCGTCCGTGACCTGGTTGTCGATATGGGCCAGTTCTACAAACAATACAGGGGGGTAAGACCCTACCTGGTTAACAAGGACCCTGAGCCTGAAGTGGAACACCGTCAGTCGCCTGAGGACCGTGACAAACTTGACGGGCTTTACGAGTGCATCCTCTGTGGCTGTTGTTCGACGTCCTGCCCGTCATTCTGGTGGAATCCGGACAAGTTCCTCGGGCCTGCCGCCCTGTTGCAGTCCTGGCGCTTTCTGGCGGACAGTCGTGACCATGCAACCGATGAGCGGTTGGAAAATCTTGAGGGGCCTTTCAAGCTGTTTCGCTGTCATACCATTATGAATTGCGTGGAGGTCTGCCCAAAGGGGCTGAACCCGACACATGCGATCGGGCGTATAAAAGAATTGATGGTCAAGCGCTCAACATGATGCATAAGCAGACTGGCCCCGATCGTAACCGGCTGAGCTGGCAGTGCCGCCGTGGAATGCGGGAGCTTGATGAACTGCTTATGCGTTTTCTGACCCGGCGTTACAGTAGCCTGGATGCTGTCGAGCAGAAAACCTTTGAGCTGTTGCTTGAATACCCGGATGCCGTACTGCTTGAATTGCTTATGGGGCGCATGACGCCCGCAGACAAGAATGTGGCAAACATTGTCCAGGAAATACGCAACACCTTTGCTGTTTGAACCCGGGCCGTCACGCACTTTGCGTGCCTGGCTGATACTGGTTCATGTTGTGGCAATCATGATCCTGCCCTTTATGCCACTTCCCGTGTGGCCTGGGTTGATTATTCTGCTGCTCATGCTGTTCAGCCTGTGGCGGGCCATCCGTGTACATGTAACACTGGGTCACCCTGACTCGGTGTGTGCCGTACAGTGGCGTGAAGCACGTTCCTGCCGGTTACGCCTTGCCACGGGACAGGACGTCGAGGCCTGCCTGATGCCACAGGTCTTTATGCTGCCCTGGCTGGTCATCATGCATTTCAGGAGTGACGGGGGGCGAATACATCACCTGGTATTGCTGCCGGATATGTTCGAGCCTGAGGTTTTCAGACGCTTGCGGGTACGTCTAATGATCGAGCTGAACCAGGCGGTCGATTGATGCCAGCCAAAGAAATTAATCGCGCAAAGGCGCAAAGCCGCAAAGAAAGCAAAAGAACTTCTTGTATAACTAAAGAACCTTTGATTAATCAACGGAACCCCGTTATTGAACCCCAGGAGTACTTTCTCAGGATGGCTATGCCATCCTTCAGGGTGCGGCGA
>DAOVYA010000313.1 GCA_030635865.1 Gammaproteobacteria bacterium
CGTTTGGCCGATGCCATTTTGCTGGGTTCGGTGGGTGGTCCACAGTGGGACGGGCTGGAGCGTGCCATGCGGCCCGAGCGTGGTTTGCTGGGTCTGCGTTCGGAACTGGAACTGTTCTCCAATCTTCGACCGGCCATTCTCTATCCGCAACTGGCGGATGCCTCGACACTGAAGCCGGATATTGTCAGCGGGCTGGATATCATGATCGTGCGCGAATTGACCGGCGGAATATATTTTGGTCAGCCGCGTGGCATCCGCACGCTGGATGATGGGCAAAAACAGGGGTTCAATACGCTGGTCTACAGTGAATCGGAAATTGAACGTATTGGGCGTTCTGCGTTCGAGATCGCACGCAAGCGCAGTGGACGCCTGTGTTCGGTTGACAAGGCGAATGTTCTTGAGTGCTCCGAACTCTGGCGGAATGTGATTACCGGCATGGCAGATGAATACCCTGATGTCGAACTTAGTCATATGTATGTTGATAATGCAGCCATGCAGCTGGTGCGTGAACCGAAACAGTTTGATGTTATGGTTACTGGAAATATGTTTGGGGATATCCTGTCGGATGCGGCAGCGATGTTGACCGGTTCCATTGGCATGCTGCCTTCCGCATCGCTCGACTGTAACGGCAAGGGCATGTATGAGCCGATCCACGGATCGGCACCTGATATTGCCGGAAAGGGTGTGGCTAACCCGCTGGCTACGATTCTCTCGGTCGCCATGATGTTGCGCTACAGCCTGGATGAACCGGAACTGGCGGGGCGACTGGACAGGGCGGTTGGCGTGGTTCTGGACAAGGGATTGCGTACCCCGGATATTGTTTCAGATGGAATGCAGGCAGTTGGTACATGCGAGATGGGTGATGCCGTGGTGGCAGCACTGCAGGCAGGTTAGACAGGTTTACTATTACTCAAGGTAACAAATCAGATGGCAGGTAAATACGATGTTGCAGTAGTCGGCGCCACAGGTGCTGTTGGTGAGATTATGCTTGAAATACTGGGCGAGCGTAATTTTCCGGTAAACAAGGTGTATCCATTGGCGAGTGCGCGTTCAGCGGGAAAGAAGGTGTCGTTTAAAGATACCTGGCTGACAGTCGAGGATCTGGACAGTTTTGATTTTTCAAAGGTGCAGATTGGTCTTTTTTCAGCCGGTGCGGGTATATCTGAGAAATATGCACCGATTGCTGCTGAAGCAGGCTGTGTGGTCATCGATAACACCTCACAGTATCGTTACGAGGACGATATTCCACTGGTAGTGCCCGAAGTGAACCCGGAGGCAATAGCCGGGTACACGAATCACGGGATTATTGCCAATCCGAACTGTTCGACGATCCAGATGCTGGTCGCATTGAAGCCCTTGCACGATGCGGCGGGTATTGAACGGGTTAATGTCTGCACCTACCAGGCGGTTTCAGGAACAGGTAAAGAAGCCGTTGAGGAACTGGCAGGTCAGACAGCACAGTTACTGAACGGCAACTCGATTGACCCCAGGGTCTATCCGAAACAGATTGCTTTTAATGTCTTGCCGCAAATTGATGTATTTCAGGAGAATGGCTACACCAGGGAAGAAATGAAGATGGTCTGGGAGACCTGGAAAATCATGGGGGATGACTCGATCCGGGTGAATCCCACTGCCGTCCGCGTGCCGGTTTTCTATGGCCATTCTGAAGCTGTGCATATCGAGACACGGGATAAACTCACGGCAGACCAGGCTGTGGCCCTGTTAAGCGAGGCGCCCGGAATCGTCGTAGTCGATGACCGTGTGGATGGGGGGTATCCGACGGCTGTGACAGAGGGGGCCGGCAAAGATCCTGTATACGTAGGGAGAATTCGTGAAGATATCTCGCACCCCAGGGGTATAGATATGTGGGTCGTTGCCGATAACGTGCGCAAGGGCGCAGCGCTGAACAGTATCCAGATTGCCGAGATATTGGTCAAAGAGTATTTGTGAGTTATAGTCTGCGGTTAAACAGGTACCGGTGGTGTATAAAGGGTCCATGGAAGCGCCAACCGTAGGGGAACCAGGTATGTTCAGGAAATCGACTATTGCGCTCGCGTTGCTGTTACTGACGCTATCCTTTCGTCTATACGCACTCGGTCTCGGCGAGATTGACATGCAGTCGGTCCTGAATCAGCCAATGAGTGCGGATATCAGCCTGATCTCCGATGCAGGCACGGATCTTTCCCGGGTCAAGGTCAAGCTTGCATCCCGCGAGGCGCATGAACGCCTTGGTTTGAGCCGGGCAAAAATCCTCAGTAATTTCAGTTTCGACGTGGTGGTAGATGGCCGTGGAAAGCCGGTCATACATGTCAGCAGTTTCGATCCTGTCCGCGAACCTTATCTGGAATTTTTACTGGAAATGGTTTGGGAAAATGGCCGGATGGTCAGGGAGTACACGGTGCTGGTTGACCCACCGGTTACCATGCGGGCAACGCCTGTTGCGCCGGTCGCGCCGACAGTCCGGACTCCGGGTCCCGGGCCAGCCATTACTGAACCGGTTAGACAGTCCAGGCCAGTCCAGGCACCGAAGCCGGCAGCCTCTGCCTTTACACCGGCTCCTGTCCAGAGAAAGCCAGCAGATCTCTACGGCCCGATTCGACGCGAGGAAACCCTGTGGGGTATCGCTGAACGTCTGCGCCCGGGCAGGGATATCAGTGTTCAACAGATGATGATTGCGCTGCAACAG
>DAOVYA010000234.1 GCA_030635865.1 Gammaproteobacteria bacterium
ATCAGGGGGATTGCTTCAAGGATATCGTCGGGCTTTAGGTAATATTCATGGGCTGTAGCGCCATAGCGTTGTACGGCGAGCCGTGCATATTCCATTTCGTCAAAGCCCTCGGCGCCAAATCCGATGGAATAGGTATCCACGGGATTCGCCTGGAGCTCTGCCAGTATGCCTGTGATCGTTGAACTGTCTGTACCGCCACTCAGGAACGTAGCAATAGAGCTGTCCTGTGATGAGGCCGCTACGGCTTGTCGCAGAAGGTCATGGAACTGCTGCTTTTGGGTCTGAAATGGCGCCTGGTTATGGTCGTTGAAGTGCAACTGCCAGTAGAAGCCTTTCTCGAGTTGTCCGTTACGAAACTGGACATATTGTGCAGGAAGCAGCTTTTCTACGCCGTCAAAAATAGTCCCGGGACTTGGTACATCATGAAAATAGAGATAATTGAAAATGGCCTGTGGGTTGATACGCCGGGTGATTCGCGGGTGTCTGACAACGCTGCCAGTGGAGGTTGAAAATATGAATACCCCGTCCTGCAGCGCATAACTCAGACTGTGAATGCCAATGCGGTCAATGGCAACAAGTGCCATGTCACCATCCAGTACTGCCAGCGCAAAAGGTCCATGAAGCCTGGAAAGCAGGTCCTTTCCATAAGCCCGATAGCCCCTGATCAGTGCTACCCCTGCACCATGTTGTTTTGCGGTTTCAGAAAGCTCCCTGTCGTCCCATGCTGGTGATCCGGTTATGGCTACCCTGATACCATCCTGGTGATGATAGCTGGTTGCATAGAGCCCCTCACAGATACCAAGTGCACCGGTGTCATCGCAGTCGCTGACAGGTTCAGCAGCGGCAGGTCCTCGACTTTCTGCAAGCATGGCCTTGATGGCTTGCTGTGACATGTCCGACCCAAGGCCCGTGCCACTCCAACCGCAGAAACTCCCCATTGGAAATCCTTTTATATTTGGTATCGACGATATTAACTGTATATTATCAAGTATCGTTTTGGATGCTAGTAATGTATGAGCGAATTCTGGCTAAAAGTGGAAAAAACCCTGCACTACCATGGCAGGCAGGCAGCCATTGCGCTACGCGGAACCTGGTGGGACATTCATCCTGTCAAGGCAACACGACCGGTCTTTGTCATCGGGTGTTCAAGGGCGGGCACTACCCTGGTGTACAAGACGCTGTCCGAGTCACGTGAAATCGGCACCCTGCAGCGGGAAACTCACGACTTCTGGGCGGGATTACACCCGTTGCAGGAAAAAGACTGGGAAACCCATGCCCTTGCCGCGACTGATGCCAGTGATCATGATCGTGATTATGTGACCCGCTATTTCTATGCCTGGACAGGAAAAACGCGTTTTGTAGACAAAAACAACCAGAATGGCCTGTGCGTACCCTATCTTTTTTCGCTGTTCCCCGATGCCTGTTTTATCTATGTGAAGCGCAGTCCGGGTGATAACCTCAATTCACTGATCGAGGGCTGGGGAAGGCCGGATGAGTTCGCCACGTGGTCTGGCGCTCTACCCGCCACGGTCGCAATCGATGGTGGACGCTATAACCGGTGGTGCTTCTTTCTTGCAGAGGGTTGGCGTGAGTTTATCGGCGCGAGTATTGAAGACGTTTGCGCCTTTCAGTATGACGCGATTAACAGGGCGATCCTGGATGCCAGAGACCTGGTTCCGGAGAAACAGTGGACTGAAGTCTTTTATGAAGATCTTGTGCGGGATCCGGTTGGCAGTTTTCAGAATATATTCCGGCATTGTGATCTGGCTTTCGACGCACAACTCAGGCGGCATACGGAAGAAGTCCTGAACATACCTTACAATGCGTTCTCGGAAATCCGTGTGGGCAAGTGGAAGGCAAGCCGTAACCATGAAAAAATAGAGCACATACTGCCCAGGGTGAAGGAAACAGCTGTGCTTATGGGGTACGCGAGCTGATTTCAGCCGATCCGGATAAATGAGAAGAGTAGAGGAAGTACAATGGTAAGAAGGCGGGCGCGTGTCCTGTAGAACTAGCGACACTTCAAGAAGGTCCGGGCGGGCATTTTGTATTATTACAGCCCTTTTTTTACTCCTGTCGTTGGCAACATTCATCTTTGGTTTGATGCACAAGAGCGAACAGCCCTGGCTTCTGGGACGTTACAGTTCCGGCTATGCAGTGTTACTGCTTGGTTTGTTCGCCGTAGTCGCATTTCTCTTATGGGTGTTCTGGAAGGCTGGACCCCGGCTCGAACGCTGGACAGCCAATCTGTATGTGTTGCTGATCTCTACAGTGATCGTGCTGGTGGCAGTCGAGTGGGCCTTGCGAGTATTCAATCCTTTTGGCGTCGGCTTTTTTCACAATTTACCTTATCACATGCAGGGAATGGTTGATGATCCCCGGTTAGGTTACAGGCACCCCGGGTTGGTGACCTACATGCTGGGAGCTAACCAGGTCAAAATCAACGCCCACGGTCTGCGAGATGAAGAAGTTCCATACACTGCATCCGGTGATGAGAAACGTATCCTGGTTCTTGGGGACTCTGTCACATTTGGCTGGGGGCTCTCGCAGGGAGAGACCTTTAGTGATCACATGGAGCCGCTTCTGCAACATCAGACGGGAACCCGGTGGCAAGTGATTAATGCCGGAGTAAACGGATACAACACGGAACAGGAAGCGACCTATCTTCGTATCGAAGGCATGCGTTATTCTCCTGACTTTGTTCTGCTGATATACGTCAGCAACGATGTGGATGCGGTATTAGATCCGAATGTGACGACCTGGCGTCGTTATCCTTCCTGGCCACCGTCCTTGCCCGAGGCTATAAACCGGCTGAAACAACTTTCGTACCTGTTACAGCTGACCCATCTTTTCATTCGAATGAACGAAATGGATCTGGCGCGGGCGGCGGCCACGCTTGAAGGTGAGGCTGCGTCCGATCGCGAAAATCGCAGCATGACAGGCCATCCGAACTGGTTGCAGTCGAAGGAGGCATTGCTTGATATCGCCCGGCAGAGCAGGGAAGCCGGTATACCGTTTCTTGTCGGGTTGTACAGTTCGCTCGATAGTGGTTTCGACCCTGCATTTGTAGCGGATCTGCAGGACGCGGGAATAGATGCGATACATTTGCAACCCGCCTGGAAAGGTATTCCGGAGAATGTGGCGCATGTGAGTCGCATTGATTCTCATCCCAGTGCCCTGGTTCATGAGAGCATAGCTGAATACCTGGTGAATGTTTTTCGGCAAAGAGGCTGGCTGGACGGATCGTGAGCTGCCAGCTGAATCCGCGTTAATCGGATTTTAATTACATATGATGCTATTAATGATACTGCTGGGGTGGTTCGCGATTACCGGGGTATTGCTGGTTTTTTATGCATGGCGCGGGATCGTTGCCGCGTGGCGGGAACCTGTGCTGAGCCGCCCGGTACTGATCATTGAAAGCGATGACTGGGGTGCCGGCCCGGTTGAGCAGGCCGCTGCTATAAGACAGATATCACGCTTACTCGAAAAATTTGCCGATCGCGACCGGCGTCGACCGGTTATGACGCTCGGGATG
>DAOVYA010000016.1 GCA_030635865.1 Gammaproteobacteria bacterium
GTTCCATTGCTTACATCAATCACGCGTCCACGGAAAATATCCGAGACACGCATTAATTCATCTCTTTTATCAACCTCGGCCTGCACCTTGATCAGCATCATCTCGCGCTCAATATGCGGCCCCTCGGTCATATCCATCAACTTGACCACATCAATCAGTTTATTCAGCTGCTTGGTGATCTGTTCGATGACTTCATCAGTACCGCGTGTCACCAGCGTCATACGTGATAGTGAGGGATCTTCCGTAGGCGCTACCGTCAGTGATTCAATATTATAGCCGCGCGCTGAAAACAAACCAGCAACCCGCGACAGGGCGCCCGCCTCATTTTCCATCAATATCGATATAATGTGTCGCATATTAAACAAGTATCATCTCGTTCTGGCCACCACCGGCCGGGATCATCGGATAGACATTCTCGGTTGCATCCGTCAGAAAATCCATAAATACCAGCTGGTCTTTCATCTTCAGCATCTCGATCAGCGCCCCTTCGACATCGCCCGGCTTCTTGATCTGCATGCCGACATGACCATAGCTCTCGGCAAGTTTCACAAAATCCGGCAAGGACTCCACGTAGGACATGGCATAGCGTTTCTGGTAGAAGAACTCCTGCCACTGGCGCACCATCCCAAGCATTCCATTGTTGAGATTGATAATTTTGATCGGTAATGCGTACTGTTTACAGGTCGACAGTTCCTGGATACACATCTGGATACTGCCCTCTCCTGTGACACAGGCCACCGTGGCATCCGGGTGTGCAAATTGCACGCCCATGGCAGCCGGCAAACCAAACCCCATCGTGCCCAGCCCACCGGAGTTGATCCAGCGCCGTGGCTTGTCGAACTTGTAGTACTGCGCAGCCCACATTTGGTGCTGCCCCACATCCGAGGTAATAAAGGCATCACCGTCGGTAAGCCTGTAGAGGGTCTCCAGCACATACTGCGGCTTGATGACATCGTTATCCATTTTGTACTTGAGACAGTCTTTCGAACGCCACTCGTCGATCTGCTGCCACCACTCCTTCAGGGCGGTCTCGTCCTGGCTGTTTTTGCCGGCCTTGATCTCCTTCAGCATGGCCTTGAGGACATTATCAACACAACCGACGATGGGTATATCCACCTTGACGTTTTTCGAGATACTCGCAGGGTCAATATCGATGTGAATAATTTTTGAATTGGGACAGAATTTCTCGATATTCCCGGTGACCCGGTCATCAAAGCGGGCGCCAACGGCAAAAAGCACGTCACAATGATGCATGGCCATATTGGCCTCATAGGTACCGTGCATGCCAAGCATACCGACAAACAGCGGGTCCGTTGCCGGGTAGGCGCCCAGTCCCATCAAAGTGTTGGTGACAGGACTACCCAGCGCGCGCGTCAGTTCAGTCAGCGAGTCCGAGGCCTCGCCCAGGATGACGCCACCACCGGAATAGATCATGGGGCGTTTGGCGCCCTGCAACAGCTTGACTGCACGCTTGATCTGGCCTACATGCCCGACATGTACCGGGTTATACGAGCGCATCCTGACCTTGTCCGGGTAGTGAAACTCGGCCTTGTCCGCAGTAATGTCTTTTGGCAGGTCGACCACCACCGGGCCGGGGCGCCCGGTCGTCGCAACGTAAAAGGCTTTCTTGATGGTCTCTGCAATATCCTTCACATCTTTTACAAGAAAGTTGTGTTTCACACACGGCCGCGTTATTCCGATGTTGTCTGCTTCCTGGAAGGCATCGTTGCCAATCAGGTGCGTGGGAACCTGCCCGGTGAAGACCACCATGGGAATCGAATCCATAAAGGCCGTTGCAATCCCGGTCACAGCATTGGTGGCACCCGGACCCGATGTCACGACCACAACACCCGGTTTACCGGTGGAACGGGCATAGCCATCCGCGGCATGGGTAGCCGCCTGCTCATGCCGCACCAGGATGTGTTTCACATTATCCTGGGTATAGAGTGCGTCATATATATGCAGCACCGCGCCGCCGGGATAGCCGAAGATATATTCGACACCCTCTTCACGAAGCGAGCCCACAAAAATGTCCGCGCCAGTCAATTCCACCTGTGTCCTCCTGATGCCAAAGACGCTGCTTTTTTAGTGGGTAAAAAAAAGCCCGAATAACGGGCCAACAGGTCGCATTGGTATAATAGTAGAAAGTACTGATATTCAAAGTAAAGGTCAAGGGATACAAGGCTGCCAGGCCACAGACCGGCAATCTCCGGACCCGGCCGTAAAACTGTGACCGGCTGACTTGTTCTGGCTCTCAAACAACCATACTATCTCTATAGATTTCGGTTATGGACCCGGCAAAATGACACCTATTGAAATATCACCCCCCCGCGTTGGCCTGTTAATGCAACTCTGCCTGATCACCCTGTGTGTACACATGCCCTCCCTGGCCATGGCGGAAGTCTATAAATGGGTGGATGACGAGGGCAAGATCAACTACACACAATCACCGCCGCCCCCGGGCTACGAGTCAGAAACCATCAGGCAGGCGCCCTCACCGGCTGTAACACCCGATACCCCGGAGAGCAGGCTGGAACGTCTTGAAGAAGAGCAGAAAGACCTGGAGAAGGATGCCGCCACAGCCAAACAGGAAAAGGAAAACGCGGAAATCAGGCAGTTTAACTGCGATGCGGCCACCAGGAACCTGGAGGTACTGGAGAAGGAGGGTCAACGCAGGTACATGACAGCGAAAGGCGAACTCCTGCGTCCTACCGATAAAGAACGCCAACAGCTCATTGATGAGGCCAGGCAACAGATTGAAGAAAACTGCACCCAATGACCAACCCGAAAGAACCCTGACAGAATGCCTTTTCTACGCATACAAACCAACAGAACCCTGCCCGAAGCCGATGCCAGGTCGCTGGCCGCCAAGGCCTCTGCGCTGGTCGCCGAACAACTGGGCAAACCCGAGCGCTATGTCATGACCTCGGTAGAGAGCAATCCCGCCATGCAATTTGCCGGAACCGATGATCCACTGGCATTCCTGGAACTGAAAAGCATCGGCCTGCCGGAATCCATTACGGCAGATGTCTCAAAGGCGCTCTGCCAGCTGGTTGCCAGCGAAACCGGCACAAGTACAGAACGCATCTACATTGAATTTACCGATGCGCCCCGCAAGATGTGGGGCTGGAATAATGGAACGTTTTGATGCGTTTATTGTGGGTATTACTTGCCGTTGCACTCATCGGCGGAATTTATTTCTACCAAAACCCCGATTTCAGGGACCGGATTGAAGACCTCTCGTCCGAGGCCGGCCTCTCAAAAAAAACCGCCCACGTATACAAATGGCAGAATGACAGGGGTGAATGGCAAATCACCGATCAACTCCCGCCCGAGGGGACTGACTACGAAATCCTCAATTACCGTGAAGATTTAAATGTATTGCCACTGCCGCCTCAGCTTGGCGGTGAGCCGTAACACACCCTGTACGTACACTCCGGCGCCCACTACAATCAGCAGCCTGTTATAACCATTCCAGTCACACATTATGCGTCTCTCCCGCTTCCCCCTGTCCACACTGAAAGAAACGCCTGCCGATGCCGAGGTCATCAGCCACCAGTTAATGATGCGCGCAGGCATGTTGAAGAAACAGGCTGCAGGCATCTACAGCTGGCTGCCGCTGGGGCTGCGTGTACTTCGCAAGGTCGAAGCGATCGTGCGGGATGAGATGGACCGGGCTGGCGTCATGGAACTGTTGATGCCGGCTGTGCAGCCGGCCGAACTCTGGCATGAGTCCGGACGCTGGGAGCAATACGGCCCGGAACTGTTGCGTATCACGGACCGCCACCGGCGTGAATTCTGTTTCGGTCCGACGCACGAGGAAATCATAACCGATATTGCACGTCACGAGATCCGCAGTTACAAGCAACTGCCGGTGAACTACTACCAGATCCAGACCAAGTTCCGCGATGAAATCCGGCCGCGTTTCGGCATCATGCGTGCGCGCGAATTCCTGATGAAGGATGCCTATTCCTTTCATACCAGCCAGGAATCACTGGATGAAACCTACCGGGAAATGTATGAGGCCTACACCCGTATCCTGGAACGCCTGGGCATGAATTTCCGTGCCGTACAGGCCGACAGCGGCGCCATTGGCGGCAATGTCTCCCACGAGTTCCATGTACTTGCCGACTCGGGTGAAGACGCCATCGCCTTTTCTTCCGACAGTAACTACGCCGCCAACGTGGAGCAGGCAATCGCCCTGCCACCCGATGGCGAACGCCCGGCACCAGCGGCAGAAATGACCAGCGTGGACACCCCGGGGCAACACAGCATTGAAGACGTCAGTACCTTTCTGAAAACCAGCCCGGACCGCTGCGTGAAAACCATCCTGGTACAGGGTGAAGAAACTCCGGTGGTTGCACTGATCCTGCGTGGCGACCATGAACTGAACGCCGTCAAGGCGGAAAAACTGGAGGCCGTCGCCAGTCCCTTGCAGTTCGCCCCGGATAAGGAAATTTTTGATGCCACCGGCTGCAAGCCTGGCTCACTGGGTCCGGTTGGTCTGTCGATACCTGTTTTCACCGATCACTCAGCAGCGGCACTCGGTAATTTTGTCTGCGGCGCCAACCAGGATGGCAAACACCTGACCGGGGTAAACTGGGGACGCGACCTCGCAGAACCGGAATGTGTTGATATCCGCAATGTCGTCGAGGGCGACCCGGACCCGGACGGCAAGGGCACACTGTCGATCGCTCGCGGCATTGAAATCGGTCATATTTTTCAGCTGGGTCTGAAGTACAGCGAGGCCATGAAGGCCACCGTGCTGGATGAACAGGGTAAAGACATTCCCATGCTCATGGGTTGTTACGGCTTCGGTGTCTCGCGTGCCGTCGCTGCAGCCATCGAGCAGAACCATGATGACAAGGGCATCATCTGGCCAGAACCGATTGCACCCTTCCAGGTTGCACTGCTGCCGATGAACATGAAAAAGTCACAGCGCGTCCGCGAGGCAACTGATGCCCTCTATGAAGAATTACAGGCAGCGGGCCTGGATGTCCTGCTGGATGATCGAGCGGTTCGCCCCGGTGTGATGTTCTCTGATATGGAGTTGATTGGCATTCCACACCGGGTCGTCGTTGGTGAAAAAAACCTGGACAAGGGCATGGTCGAATACAAGTCACGTCGTGACACTGATAGCCAGGATATCCCGCGTGAAGGGATTGTTGCCTTTCTCAAGGATAAACTTGTGGCTGACTAGACCGATACAGCAAGTATGAACGCCTTTATGCTTCAGCCCTGCAAGAAACTTCTGGCAACCATACTACTGGGCAGCCAGTTGCTCCTGTGTACCGAATTACCGGCAGCCACCCTCGAACGCCCGGATGAGCACATGCGGCAGGACCTGGTGGAAGCCGTTAATTCCAGCGACAGTTTCAAGGACCGCTTTGATGCAGAAGTCTGGCTGAGCGACATGTCCCGCCGCCTGGAATCAAGGGTTGAAGACCCGCAGGAGCGTCTCGCCATCCTGAAAATGATCCACTACGAAGCAGCACGCGCCGGACTGGATCCGGAACTGGTACTGGCATTGATCAACGTTGAAAGCAATTTTGATCGCTTTGCCATTTCCAGCGCCGGTGCGCGCGGACTCATGCAGATCATGCCGTTCTGGCTGGATGAGATCGGTCGTCCGGATGACAACCTGTTCGACATTAACACCAACCTGCGTTTTGGCTGCACGATCCTTGGAATTTATTTAAAAAAGGAAAACGGCAATATGTACCAGGCACTGGCACGCTACAACGGCAGTGTTGGCAAACGCTGGTACCCGGATCGCGTGTACCTGACACTCAGCAAGCGCTGGTATCGACAGTAGGACCCGCACCTCGCGGGGAATTCTTACTCACACCAAACCGCAAAGATAATATATACAAATATTGTGCAGGAGCGGTCCGCGACCGCGATTTCAATCCTTTGCCACTGAGGACACGGAGTTCACAGAAAAAACCGATCTCTCACAAAACCGCCAAGTCGCAAAGAAAAACCAGGAAATTCGCCACATAGGGCACGGAGTTAAAAACCGGATACAGGGAGCGCTGTGCGTACAATGTACGCCTGTAACACTCTGCAAGTCATAGAATGTCTTAAAATACTCTTTCCGGTCGTTTAGTCGATACTAATATAAACAACGACTTAACGACAGCTGTCGACCCTAAGGCGACATTCTTCGAGGCAGTAAGGTTTGGTATTAGCTTTGACCCATATCAATGACTGCTCAGCCACCCCAATGCTAGTGTTGCAATTAATTAGCCAGAAACAAGAATCTGTAGGGCTGGAATATAAAAAATTATTAGGGTGTATATCACGAGGAAAACACGTCGTTTAAGTGTCCTGTTGGGTGCCTTCTTGCTCGCTTTGTGTCTGGCTCCATCAGTGCCAGCTTCGGTTCTACTTGTCGGTGGTGAGCTTAATGGAAATAATGTTTCTGTTTCCTACGGCGGAACCGATGTCCCAGAAGTCAATATCGAACTCGAGTTCTTTAATACATTGCCTGTTCGAATCGATCTAGAGGATTCGTTTGACGAGGGCCCGCGGGATTTGATCATCGACGCCTTCAACACTAATTCCCTTCAGTGGTTCGACTTCAATGTCGAAATCGAGCACGCAGAAAACGGCATGTTTTTCAATCCACCCTTTGATGTGACTGCGCATACGAGTTCGATTTCAGATCGGCAGGAGGAATCCAATATGTTGTGGTATATGTTCGGTTTCCCTGAGCAATCCGGAATAAGTATAAACGGAAGCTACACAAAAGTTGCTGCAGCGGTAGATGGCTTCTCGCTTTACATATATCCCAACGCCGTTCCAATTCCCGCCGCCTTGTGGCTGTTCGGCTCTGGCTTACTGGGATTGATAGGAGTATCCAGACGCAAGAAACCTGCCTAGCTTCTCTCCGTAAGATGGTCGCATGACCATCATTACATGGCGGTCTTCGGGCCGCCTTTTTCTTTCCGGGAACGGCTACTTTTGGCGGCGGTCTTAATAGCGCTCAGATAATTTGAATTTCCTATCCCTCGAGCCCACGCTTTTGAAAAAATGGGCCGGATTTGTTGTTCGAGCCAATAAATCCGGCACCGTTGATCCGACTGATTTTTCTCAATAGGTCGTGAGCGTGAACTCTACGGGCAACGACTTTGAAATAATGTCGTAGACCGGAGAGTACAGCGCCAGTTCGGTGAGATCCTCTGCGCCTGCCTCGCTCTTGACACGCATGTTGACCGTAACCTTGTTGAAGCCCTTGCGCACGTCGTCTGAAAGGCCGAAAAGGCCGCGGACATCCATATCACCTGTGTACGAAGATTCGACAGCTTCGATCTCAATGCCACGCACGGCTGCGTGGTAGACGAGGGTCCCTGTCAAGCAGGTGGCTAGTGCGTGCAACACATACTCCATAGAATTCGGCGCGCTGTTTTGACCCGCAGCGATTGTCGGCTCATCGGCGTCGAGGATGAATGACTGTTTGCGAGTCGTGTCCTCGGCGTTGCCGGCGAAAAAATCCTTGATCCGGCTGCGGCTCAGACCGCCGTTGACCCACTTGTTGGTGGCCCTCCACTGAAATCTTGCGTAGCCGGAGTCTGATTCGATCGCACCGATCAGGTCCATGATCTGGCCAACGTCGACGCCATTCGTCATCTCTTTCGTCTGTTCAATTGCATTACTAGTTGTCATTTCATCTCTCCCGAAAAGTTGATGTTAGCGACGGATTGCGACCGTCGGATAACATGTTAGTTAACTCGCCCACTTGCCCGATACTGCAGGATGTGTAGTATCCAACTACATAAAGTGGAGTTACCGGCTATAGAAAAGTAATCACTTCCGGCTTGTGTCTGGTCGGTCCGGGTCATCTCAGGTGTTAGTGCATGGAATACGGTCAGTTTTGCCCAATTGCCAAGGCCACCGAGATCATTGGTGAGAAATGGACAATATTGATCATCCGTGAACTTCTGATGGGCGGTTCGCGCTTCAATGAACTGCAACGCGGCTTGAGTCTGATCTCGCCGACCATCCTGTCGAAACGGCTAGAGTCCCTGTCACAACACGGCCTTGTTGTGAAGAAGAAAATTCCAGGCCAAAAGGGTTACGAATACTTTCCGACTGAATCATGCAAGGAACTGCTGCCGGTGATCCGTTCACTGGGTAATTGGGGCATGCGCTGGGCACGCGCTAATCTTAGCGAGAAGGACTACGACGTAGAGCTGCTGATGCTTTATATTAAACGCAGCATCGTGCCTGACAAGCTGATCGGAAACGAGACTGTAATCCGCTTCCACTTTACTGATATCAATATCTATCCGGACTGGTGGCTGGTTGCTAAAGGTGACGAGCTCGATCTGTGCGTTAACGACCCCGGTCGTGACATCGACGTCTACTTCACCTCCAGCGTAAGATCACTGGCAGATATTTGGATGGGCGATAGCACCTACAAGAAGGCCATAAACGACGGTTCTCTGAAAGTTGTTGGCAACAAGACACTGACTCGCAACATTACCGCGTGGATGTCCAACAGCCTGTTTGCTGACCTGCCGCCTGCCAGTGAGATCTGATCCAATAACAAGCCGACTCAGACATTCACCATTTCTGATTTACTTCAATCTCTCGCAACCAACCCATGACACTTGAGATAGAGGAGCCGTCTGGGTTGGCTGCTGAGCCATGTCCCTATTTCGCCTCCACCTGGATGTCCACGTTTGCGCCTTGAGTGATGGTATTGAAGACGGGCGAGTACGCAGTCAGTCTCTTGAGGCGTTCCATGTTGTCTACATCGGTCTTGACTTTGAACCTGATGCGAATTTCCGTGAAGCCCTTTGGCACATCATTGGAGAGTCCCAGAAAACCGCGCAGATCGATGTCACCTTCAAGCTCGGATTCCAGTTCTTCGATATGGATACCCCGTACCGCGGCATGTGCCACCATGCTAGTGGTTACACAGGCAGCCAGCGCATTGAGCAGATGCTCCACCGGATTGGCACCGTCGTCGTTACCTGCCAGTATCGGCGGTTCATCGGCGTGCAGTTCGAACTGTTGTTTATGGGCAATTTCCTGTTTGGCACCGTAGAAACCGGTAATCGTGGTGCAATTGTGGTTACCGCCCAGCCATTTGTTGCGTGCACGGAACTTGCATTGCCCCAGGTCAGGCTCCTGTTCGATAGCATTTACCGTCCCTTGCAACGTCTCCATGTGAATGCCATTGACGGTACCGTCATTCGTGTCGGGATGTACCTGTTTGTTTGTCGTTTGATCAGCCATGGTCCTTCTCCTTCTCGGTGTGGGTTTACTCAGTGAATCGCTTGGGCTGTGTGACAGCGTGGAAGCGACTTGAGATATACGATAGGCCTTGACAGATGGGTTTATAAGATGGATTTTGGACAGTAGCGGGGCATTTGTGCCACTAATTAGGGGGTTCGTGATGACAAGTATCAGAAAAGACCCTGTGGACGTCCTGATTGTCGCTGTTCCGGAGACTGCAGGCTCCGCACTTTACGGCATGCTGGATGTACTGCTAGCCGCCGGAAATATCTGGCAGACACTGGCGCGAACCGGATTGGAGCAGACCCTGTTTCGGGTCCGCATCGTTTCACCTACTGCGGGGTCGTTCACCTGTGGCAATGGCATTCCGGTCGTGCCCGACTGCTCGGTCGCTGATAATCCCGGAGCCGGTATCCTGATATTGCCTGAACTGTGGCTGGGTCCGGACGAGGATATACATGGACGCTATCCTGAGCTCATGGGCTGGATACGTCGCAAGTATAAAGAAGGCAGCACGCTTTATTCAGCCTGTTCCGGTTCCGTCATGTTGGCCGAGACCGGTTTACTTGATGGTTGCGAAGCCACCTCCCACTGGGGCTACCAGGATCTTTTCAGCAAGTTCTATCCGAAAGTCCGCTTCCGTCCGGAGCCGAATCTGGTGTTTGCCGATGCGATGGGCCGCATTGTCACCGCAGGTGGTACGACCTCCTGGCATGATCTCGCCATACATATCATCTCGCGCTATGGCAGTCCTGGAGAAGCACTGAGGATTGCCAAGGTGTATCTCCTGAAGTGGCACGGTGAGGGCCAGTTGCCCTATGCGGCACTGGTGCGCAGCAACCCGCATGCGGACTCCGTGGTGCGTACCTGCGAGCAGTGGCTTGGCGAGCATTTCAGGGAGAGTGATGCCATTAGGCAGGTAGTCGGGTTGGCAAACATCCCCGAACGCACCCTGAAGCGGCGCTTCAAGATAGCGACCGGCACTACACTTATTGAATATTTACAAAACTTGCGCATCGAAGCGGCCAAGCAGCTACTGGAATCCGGACAAACGCCTGTGGATGAAATCAGCGTGGAGGTCAGTTACGAAGACCCGTCGTTCTTCCGCCGCTTGTTCAAGCGCAGTACGGGCCTAACACCCAGTCAATACCGTCGCATGTTCCAGCCGGTTTTCAATGCTTCAGATCAAACCTGAAACAGTGACTCCTTCAGGGTCCGTTTATTTTTGATTGCGAGTGACCTGTTTTGGCCGTACTCGGACTAACGGACTGATTCTATATAAGAATTAACTAACAGGCGGGAGACGACCCAAACCGGACACTCACCGTAAATAAAAACGACTCTCGAACAAACCGTTATTGCGACTGCTTAATCGCTTATTGCCTGAATCCAGCCCATTACCAGATCGGCTATTTGTTTGTCTTTCAGATTTTCACACTCAAGCGATTGCCAGGTAGAGAATCGCAAGGCATGGCGTAAGGTGATCGACATTTGCCGCTTACTTTTGCCCTTGAGTCCCCATGGCGCCAGCAAGCCATCGCGTACTGTGTCGAGATAGGCTTCAAAATCAACCATCACATTCCGCACGGCGGGAACCTGCTCAATGTCACGGTAAATCTTCGTCCACAACTTCTCGGTGTTGCGGTAGTACTGATAGAAAGCCAGAAGTACTTCAAAATTCCGTACATCAGCCTGCTCAAACTTTTCCCACTCGGCATAATCGGGCGGAGGATTCAATGTTAGCCATTGTGTACTACACGCCAGAAACAGGCTATTTTCATCAGGAAAATGTCGATAAACGGTCAGCCTTTGTACACCTGCCCTTTCGGCAATAGCTTTGATACTGGTTTTCGCCGGGCCAAGCTCTTCATGCAGCGCCACAGTGGCATTCACGATACGCGCCCGCGTCTGCTCCTGCTGCTCCGCTCTCCTGGTCTTCGTGTACTTTCGCTTCTTCATTAGTGATGCCTGATATTCATGTCGAGACCGTATATTGAATAAACATAGATGTTCAGGCAATACTTGACAATGCCTGTTTCGGGGCCTACTGTTTTCAGTATACACATATGTACACTGATTGTGGCTATTCCTGTCGTCAACTGCAGCGCAGCGTGTCGGGAGGAGACGCGGGCGCGTATCGTGAATGCCACTATTGTTCACTACGTAGCGAGGAGAGTCTTATGAGCGTAACGAATAGAGAGTCGGGGACGAATGTGCATGAAATTTCCGATGGAATCTATCGCATTAATACACCGGTTGTGTTTGAAAATGGAAACGGCTTCTCGTTTAACCAGTACCTCATTGCTGACGATGAACCATTATTATTCCACACTGGACCTAGAAAGATGTTTCCTCTCGTCCGTGAAGCGGTCGCGAGCGTACTACCGGTCGAGCGGCTTCATTACATTGGTTTTTCACATATGGAAGCAGACGAATGCGGGTCACTTAACGAATGGCTTGCTGTAGCTCCGCAATCCATGCCTCTTTGCGGTACGGTTGCGGCCATGGTATCAATTGAGGATTTTGCTGACCGGAGTCCCCGCGCTCTCGCCGATGGAGAGTTGCTATCTCTGGGCAAGCATTCCGTACGTTGGTTCGACACGCCGCATTTGCCGCATGCCTGGGAATGCGGATTTCTGATGGAAGAACAAAACTCCACGTTGCTATGCGGCGACCTGTTCACTCAAGGGGGCGCTGATCTTCCACCAATCACAGAGTTGGACATTCTTGGGCCGAGCGAAGCTTTCCGGGGAACGATGGATTACTTCTCACATACGAAGAACGCACGTGCGATGCTTGAGAAGTTGGCATCGACAAACCCTACGACACTCGCATGCATGCATGGCAGCGCTTGGCGTGGAGATGGTGCGAAACTGTTGCGAACCCTTGCTGACGAGCTATCTGTATAATTCACTCGCTATCTCGCGTGCCTACAGTATTGACAGATGCGGTGGCAGCGGCCACCGTTTTCATTGATCTATCTGCATACACTCCGCCTTTCCCCTTTACGATAAAAGTGTTGCGTCGACCGGTTGAGCTGGCAGCCGGAAGGAGACCTTTAAGCCGTAACCTACGGGTTTTCCTGGCGAACTTCCTGGTACGACCCAAATCGGACGCTCAGCCCTGTCCTTTTTGATTCTGTATTTCGGTTACTTCATTAAGAAAATAAGAATTGTTTTTGTTAAAACCCAGAACATGGAGGCAGAGTGAAGTACCCCTTTAATTAAATATCAGAATTAGCGATGGGCTGGATAAATTGATATTCATGAAGCTGCTGGAGTGATTTAATTTAAATCACTCCGGCAGCCCTGGCTCTTTTGCGACTTCTGGTAATGGTTAATCAGGCAGCAAGGATTTTGTCATCAATTGGTAAGGACATATCACGTGACCATTCATTCCATGAGCCATAGTAGTTGCGGATTTTCTTAAAGCCAGCCATCTTCATAGCGACGTAGGTATTTGCAGCGCGTGCACCTTTGAAGCAATAGATAACAATGTCATCTTCAAGATGTAAGCCAAGTTCTGCACATATCTCTCGAATGGCCTCTGGTGATTTAAAATGTGAGATATAGCCACTATCATCTGTTTCCATGAAGTCATACCATTCTATCCATCGTGCACCGGGGATTCGACCTTTACGTGGTGCAAAATCGACACCGTAGGGTGATGAGCTTTCGCCGATCCATTCAACCTTGTCACGGTTGTCCAATAATTTGATGTCTGGATTGCCAAGCGCCTCTGCCATCAAATCCTTGGTAACCATAATAGAACCATTAATGTTTGGTGTGAATATTGTTGGTACTGGCGTAACAACTTCATCATTAGTCGGCAGACCGTCTCGCTTCCAGTCAACAAGCCCGCCATCAAGAATACCTGCGTTTTCATGGCCCATATAGGTTAACTGAAAGTAGCCGCGACATGATCCTCCATAACGGGTATTCAAATTGTCTTCATAGAGGATGGCAATACTATCCTTTGCAATGCCTGCTTCTGAGAACAATTTCTTGAACTTGGTAGTCATTTCGCGCAAACCATCCTTTGTTGTCATAGACAACTCATAAAACATATCTGGAATGTTAACTGCGCCAGGAATATGGTCTTCGGCATATTCTTCGGCATCGCGTACATCGATAATTACAGCTTTGCCTTCGCTAGCCAGTTTTTGCGCTTCTCTTGGTGAGTACAATATTTTATTTGGCATGATTTCGCCCTCTGTTCAATGGTAAATATTTCTGGATTTACTTAAATTCTGTCTTATTGCTAATTGCCTTAACAGCGTCTTTGGTGGAAACAACGGCACTCGCTATATATCTGAAGTTCACCAAAGCTGCCTCATAACCGTCGCCTTCCGGTACCTGGGCACCTGCGGTGGCATCTTTGACAATAACTACTTCAAAACCCTGTTCCTGTAATTCACGCAGATGCGATTCGACACACAGGTTGGCAGACATGCCAGCCAAAATTACCTTGTCGATGCCGCGTTTACGCAATTGCAAGACCAGGTCATTGGTTTCTGGGCCATATA
>DAOVYA010000089.1 GCA_030635865.1 Gammaproteobacteria bacterium
AGCACCAGCCAGGATTCACCCTCTGCCTGAGCCAGCACATCAAGTGCGACCTGTAATGATTCCGGGTTGGCGTTATAGGTATCGTCGATCAGGGTGACATTGTCGGGCAACTGATGAATATCGAAGCGTCCGGAAACCGGTGACATAGACTCCAGCCCTGCACGAACGGCATCCAGGTTGGCACCGGCGGCTTGCGCCGCAGCACAGGCGGCGAGTGCATTCATTACGTTATGTTTTCCCGGCAAGGGCAGGCGTACTTCAATCTCGCCCTGCCCGGTCACAAGCCTGATATCACTACCGCTGACATCGCCCTTCCAGCCGGCATGCACATCGGCATTGGCAGTCAGGCCGAACTCGATAATCCGGCAATGCCCGGCCAACTCGCGCCACAGGGGTGCAAATTCATCATCGGCGTTGATCACTGCAACCGCATCCCTGTCGAGACCCGCAAACAATTCGCCTTTTGCCTTTGCAACACCCTCCAGATCACCAAAGCCTTCCAGGTGAGCCGGGGCCGCATTCGTTATGACCGCAATATCCGGTTGCGCAATACTGCCAAGGTACTTTATTTCACCGGGATGGTTCGCGCCCATCTCCAGCACTGCAAATTCATCCCCTGCTCCAAGTCGCGCCAGCGTCAATGGCAGACCAATATCATTATTCAGGTTGCCCCGCGTCGAAAGCGTCTGCCCGCAACATTTCAATATTGCTTCCACCATTGCACGCACAGTGGTCTTGCCATTACTGCCGGTGATAGCAACCACCGGGATCGAAAACTTGCTACGCCAGTACGTCGCGAGACTACCCAGCGCGAGCCGCGTGTCCTTCACTTCGAGTAATGGCAACTCTGTCCGGCACTGCCTGCTCACAGCAGCCGCGCTTGCGCCTTGCTGCAGCGCCACATCCAGAAATTCATGGCCATCGAAGTTTGGCCCCTGCAGTGCAAAGAACAGGGCGCCTGCCTCGAGTGTCCTGCTATCCGTACTCACACCGCGAAAAGCAACATCTGCAGGCGTGTAGTGGCCATCCAGTACCTGCGCGGCTTCTGAAAGTTGCATGGCCATCATCGCGACCATTCCCGCACGAGGGCCCCGACGCGCTCACGATCACTGAAGGGCAAGGACCGGGTGCCGATAATCTGAACCGTCTCATGCCCTTTACCGGCTATCAGCACCAGGTCATCCGGACCCGCTTCCTGCATCGCCCGGGTAATGGCATGTGCACGATCATGCTCGATGTGGACCAGGGCGGGCTGCTTAATCCCGGCACAAATATCATCGATAATCTGTTGCGGGTCTTCGGTACGCGGATTGTCATCGGTCAGCATCACTACATCGGCGAGACGCTCGGCAACCGCCCCCATCAACGGCCGCTTGCCCCGGTCGCGGTCACCACCGGCCCCGAACACACACCAGAGCCTGCCGGTACAATGCTCGCGCAGTGAGACAAGTACGGCTTCCAGTGCGCCAGCCGTGTGCGCATAGTCAACCACAACCAGCGGATGAGCGGCGCCAACATCAAAACGCTCCATGCGTCCGGGTACCGTGCGGGTGACCGCGAGACGTCTCAGGGCCTCGTTAAACGGCAGACCCGTCACACACAAACTGGCAAGCGCTGCCAGCAGGTTACTGGCATTGAAACGGCCCAGCAGGGAACTCCGCAAGCTGCCTCCACCCCAGGGTGTGTTTACATCCATGCGCAAACCCGTGCTGCTGAACTCCAGGTTACGTCCAATCACCCACTGTGCCGGGAAGCGTGTCCGAAACGGTTCATTCTCAAGACGGTAGGCTATCGGAGCAACGCCGGGTGGAATGTCATCCAGCAATGCAGCACCAAAACTGTCATCTGCGTTTATGACGGCATAGCGTAATCCGTCCGCGTGAAATAATTTACGCTTGGCCCCCGCATAGGCCTCGACGTTACCGTGATAATCGAGGTGATCGCGGGTCAGGTTGGTCAATACTGCAATATCAAAATCCACACCACGGACACGTCCCTGGTCCATGGCGTGTGAGGAAACTTCTGCAACGACACAGCGTGCACCCTGTTTTTGCATATCGTATAACGACTGCTGCACCGTCAGCGCATCCGGCGTGGTATGCGTTGCTGCAGACAGATTGCCAAACAGGCCGTAACCCAGCGTACCAATCACACCGCAACGCCGGTCACCGCTGTTCAGTGCCTGGGCGATGAAATGGGAACAGGAGGTCTTGCCATCCGTACCGGTAACACCGATCACAAACAAACCACGTGAAGGATGACCATAAAAACGGTCTGCAATGATACCCACCCGGTTCCGAAGATCCGGAACCGCCAGTACAGGCACTGGCAGCAACGCAGCCATTTCCGCAAATCCGGCATCATCGACAACCGGCTCCCACGCAACCGCCGCCGCGCCCAGCGCGAGTGCCTGGCGGGCGTGCTGAAGTCCGTGCGTGTGTGATCCGGCAACAGCCAGGAACAAATCGCCTGCCTGCACCTTGCGGCTGTCAAGTGCAATACCGGATACCACCAGGTCTTGCCTGACATTAACGTCATCAAAACCTCGCAACAACCCGGCCAGGGTATGCTCTGCTGTCATGACTTCAACCGACATCATGCAGGCTCTTCCTTTGAGTCAAGACGGGTCTGCAGTAACGGCACAGCATCGGGTGGCACAGCCAGCAAGCGCAATGCTCCCGACATAACTGTAGAAAATACCGGCGCAGCCACGAGTCCACCGTAATATTTTCCATTCGATGGCTCATTGATCATGACGACCATTACCAGTCGCGGATCACTGGCAGGCACCATACCGGCAAATACCGCCAGGTACTTGTTATCCGAATATCCGCCCGACTCTGACTTGCGTACCGTACCGGTCTTGCCAGCGACCCGGTAGCCTGCGATTTGCGCGGCCGGCGCTGTCCCGCCCGGCCCCGTTGCCTGCTCCAGCATGTCGCGTAACTGCCGGGCGACCCGTGCCGGCATAACCCGCCGCTCTTCTGCCACACGGTCATCCCGCAAGAAAGTAACGGAGCGTTTTATGCCATCGGCTGCCAGTACTGCATAGGCCTGCGCCAGTTGCAATGGTGTAACAGAAATTCCATAGCCGAATGCAAGCGTTGCCGTTTCAATGGCATTCCAGCCACCGTGGTGGGGCAGCAAGCCCGATGCCTCACCGGGAAAACCGCTGAAGGTCTGCACACCGAAACCAACATCAGACAGCAGCGTCCAGATATCTTCTGCCGGTAACGACAGGGCAATCTTGCTGATACCTACATTACTGGACTTGCGAATAACACCGGCAACATCCAGTTGACCGTAGTCGTGCACATCACGCACGGTGTTGACACCGACCCTGAACCACCCCGGTGAAGTTCCGATCGGGGTATCGGGTTGATAGCGCCCGCTCTCCAGGGCAGTCGCCACAATGAACGGCTTCATGGTCGAACCGGGCTCAAACACATCGGTTACTGCACGATTACGAATATGAGTGCTGCGTAATTTCTGCCGGTTATTGGGATTGAACGGCGGCTGGTTAACCATTGCCAGCACTTCACCGGTTTTGGCGTCCAGCACCACGGCAGAAGCTGAACGTGCCTTGTGGCTCTGAAAGGCTTTTTTCAGTTCACGATAAGCCAGGTACTGAATTCGATGATCAATGCTCAGCTTCAGGTCTTTACCCGGGCGCGGGCGGCTGATGCTCTCCACGTCCTCGATAATGTTGCGCTTGCCATCCTTGATAACACGCTTGGCACCCGATTCCCCACCCAGCCATTCTTCGTAAGCCAGTTCCAGTCCCTCCTGACCAACATCGTCAATGTTGGTAAACCCGAGAATATGCGAAGCAACTTCACCGGCCGGGTAATAACGCCGGTACTCACGCCGCAGGTACACCCCGGGAATATCCAGGTCGTTTACCTGTGCTGCAAGAACCGGATTGATGTGTCGACGCAAATAGGCAAATTCACGATCAGAGCGATGAGCCAGCAGACGCCGCACCGTGTCGTGCTCAAGTGATAACACCTGTTCCAGCTCTGGAATACGTTGCTGCTCACCACCCAACTGCTGCGGATTAACCCATACGGACTCAACCGGCGTGCTGATAGCCAGGGGCTCTCCATTACGGTCGGTAATCATGCCGCGGTGCGCCGATAAAGTGACCACGCGCAAATGACGCGCCTGCACCTGGTCCTGTAGAAACTGCTTGTCCAGCACCTGCAGGCAGATCGCGCGCCATACCAGTACCACGGCAGCAAGCCCCATAAACATGTAGAGGAAAACCCGACGTCCCCGATATGCACACCTGGTCCGGTTACGACTCATGGTTTTATAATTACCGTGTTGGCGTGAGACAGATTCACCATGCCGAGACGATCACGGGCAGCACTCTCAACCTGGCCCTGCGTTGTCAGGGTGCTTTGCTGCAGTTGTAACTGTCCCCACTCGATATCCATGTTGTCCCTTTCATTTCCCAGCGACTGCAATTCGATAAACAACTTGCGGTTCTGATGCTTTGCATACACCACGCTTATAGACGATGCGATGACGGCAAGTACCAGAATCAGCAAACCGGCTGGACGCGTCATCATTGCAATCGCTCCGCCACTCTCAGTACGGCACTGCGTGCTCGCGGGTTAGCGGCAACTTCTGCTTCACCTGCACGAATTGCCTTGCCAACCGGCCTGAGCTGCGGCTTGTGATCCATGCCTGCCAGCGGAAATTCCACCGGGGGCTGTTCACCCTGGTATTCATGCCGGATAAAGCGCTTGACGATGCGATCCTCAAGCGAATGAAAACTGATAACGACCAGGCGTCCACGGGGAGCCAGCACATCCAGCACCTGGTCGAGCACCGCCTTGATATCATCGAGTTCGTGATTGATGTATATACGAATTGCCTGGAAACTGCGGGTCGCCGGATGCTTGTTCTTTTCACGTACGGGTACCGCGGTTGAAACCAGTTCAGCGAGCTGCCGTGTTGTGCGCAGTGGTTGCGTTGCGCGCATCTCAACGATTGAACGTGCGATGCGGCGTGCAAAGCGTTCTTCCCCCAGGGACTTCAGGACATCGCTGATATCCCGCTCATCGGCCTGCTCCAGCCATTGCGCCGCACTCATACCGGAAGTCGGATCCATGCGCATATCGAGGGGACCGTCTTCGGAAAAACTGAAACCACGTGATGCATCATCAAGCTGGGGCGAAGAGACGCCCAGATCAAGCAGCAGGCCGTTGACCCGACCCTTGAGCTCTCGCTGCGTAACTATCTGGCTCAACATCGTGAATGTACCCTGCTCAATCTCGAAACGTGGATCATTGCCAAATTGCATCCCGGCTGACTGCACTGCTTCCGGGTCCTTGTCTATCGCCAGTAATCGCCCCCCCGGTCCGAGTGCTGCCAGTATTGCCCGCGCATGCCCGCCACGACCAAAGGTTCCATCCACGTACACGCCATCCGGTTGTATCGCGAGGCCCTCCAGTGCTTCCCTGGGCAGCACCGGCTGGTGTGAATAATCGCCCCCCACGATCAGAGCGTCAGTGATTCCAGTGAATCCGGCAGATCATTGCCGTCATCGGATATCCATTCAGCACACTTCTTGTCCCAGGCATCTTCATCCCAGATTTCAAACTTGTTACCCTGGCCGACCAGCACAACGCGTTTTTCCAGTGACGCAAACCCGCGCAGGCGCGGCGGAATAAGAATCCGCCCGCTCTTGTCCATTTCGATTTCGGTTGCATGACCAAGCACCATGCGCTGCAAGGTGCGGGTGCGTTTGTTCTGGTTGGGAAGACGGACGAGCTTGCGTTCAACCTCGTCCCAGTCAGGTAGTGGATACAGCAGCAGGCAACGGTCGCCGTGTGCCGTCAGGACTACGCGGCCTTCACAACGCGTCATGAGATCTTCGCGGTACCGGGTCGGAAAGGCCAGGCGACCCTTCGCATCCAGATTGACCGCACTGCCACCCTTGAACAAATCCGCCCCCTTTTGCTCCCCTGAAACCCATTTATTACCACTGAGTCCCACTTTTCGACACTATAGGGAGGAAGGTCGGATTCGTCAAGCTAAATCAGGAGAAAATCTCCATCTGGACAGTAACTTAGGCCATTTTCCCGATTTAGCATGACAACTCTGCCAACATATAAATTAGAAATCAAAAGCTTGGCAGAATTACCTAGCGTAACTTGACAACATTTGCCGTCCCGGGCGCATTTCCTGGCAAGGAATCAGTCCTGAAACAAACCAGCAGCCAAACATTATACGCTGAAATGAAACCCAATATCTTGGGTTTTTAATATCATTTTTTCTCTATATACGGTAAATAAATCCATCGGGGCACTTGTATCGCCACTTTTTACAGGATGGATAAAGATTTGCGCTACCGGCCACATCCACTCCGTCATTGCGAGCGAAGCGCGGCAATCTCATCACGTCCGCTGCCAGCTTCATGAGATTGCCGCGTCGCTACGCGTCTCGCAAAGACGAGGATGATGAGAGG
>DAOVYA010000037.1 GCA_030635865.1 Gammaproteobacteria bacterium
CCGCCACCGAGGCCTGCGAAAGTGGTGAATGCCCAGTTAAGTATCTCACCAAGATCCCCTGCGGGTATGCCCGCAAGCAAGGAGGGGTCGATGGTATTGTTATTATCAAACATCGTGACATTGGCGATAGCGCCGGCGATTGTATTGCCCGGTCCTGTGATGTCTCCCAGTCCGGCAAAGAACATCAGCTGCCGGGTGGCGTTGGCCGGGACCGCGATGTTAAAAGTAAATCCGATGCCTGTGGGATCGGGATCGCCACACACGGTTGTGGTGGCTAAAATTGGTTCTTCGTTAACAGCGCCCGATCCATAGACCACGGTGGAGTTGACCGGGTCACCGGGCAGGCCATCGGATGTGACAACCCAGCGGTCAGCTTTCGTATAAAGCAGGTCACCAGAGGATGTGGCTTCTATGACGGTACCGGCGTCTGATCCCAGGTTCAGTGCTATGTCAATCGCAGGATTGATATTAACGGCAGTCGGGTTTTGGAGAATAAGCCGGATACGTGCAGCCTGGATGGTATCTGAAAAGTGGTATTCAACCGTGACATTGAGTCCGGACATACTGATTGGACCGGCGGTAAAAGTCGTGCCGGTCAGGTCTGAAGGATCCGGTGCGACGAAGGGAGTGCCATCAACGTAGATCGTATAGGCCGTATCAAATGCATCAGTGTCACCATTGGCGCTCCTGGCGTCATCAATTGTTAGCCCCGGCGTACTTTTACAGTTGCCGGTAAATGCGGTGGCATTTGAACCGCCATCATTTTCAATATTCCATTCCAGGGCTCCGACTCCCGGCATTACTGTCAAACCTGCAGGTGAAATGTCAGCCGCAATGGCAGTGCCTGTTGATAGGCCAAAGAAAAATAAAGCCAGGTTGATTAGTCGTGTGCTCTTCTGGTGCATAACCATAATGATATACCCCAGGTTATTGTATGTGACAATGTTTAATTGAATTAATGAGGCCGGTGACAACTGATTCTAATTCTCATTTGTAATTTTATTTGATTTCCCTGGCAAATGGTCTGCTCCGTTTTGGCTGACCGATTTATTGCCCGATTGGACTTCCCTCGCTTAGGTTGAGTGTCCATGAAATCAGGTTAATACCCAAAATCTATTCGCGATTAGAAAGAGAGTGCCTCAATATTGAGACCGTATTCGCCATCCGCGAGTGTTTTTTTGATAAAAACCTGATTGTTTAAGTCGCGGTCAGTGTAATCGACCAGACTGACGACAGGGTTTGAAACGCAAGGCTTCTTGTCCAGATCAAGGAGCAATACGACGTTCGGTCTCAAACGCAAACCCGGGTTTTGAGATATCACGACTCCTACTTCGCCGCTGCTCAGTTCAACAAGAGATCCGGTCGGATACGTGCTGAGGGCTTGAATGAATTTATCTACAAGTATTTCGGAGAAGTAGCGTCCCTTTTGCAGGTACAACATATGTATAGCATTGGATGATGAAATAGCCTCTGTATGTGGACGAGGAGTCGTTATTGACACGTAGAAATCGACAATGCCGGCAATTTGTCCCAGTAAAGGTATTTCATTGCCTTTCAGGGCTGCGGGGTAGCCGCTCCCATCCAGCCGCTCATGGTGTGTCCGGACGATATCGAGTATGTCATCAGAAATATCCGCGGTGTCCGAAAGAATACGTACACCGTGTTCTACGTGGGATTTCATAATCGCCCACTCATCGTCCGACAGGCGGCCATTATTGCTCAATATATTTTTAGGCAACGCTGTTTTTCCGATGTCCATGCACAGTGTTCCGGTCGCAAGTGCGCTCATCAAATTTCGCTCAAGTCCCAGTTCTCGTCCCAGGGTGGTCGCCCACACCGACGCGCTGAGTGAGTCCTTGTAAATGTGTGAGTCAAATTTCTTCATCCGGGTTAACCAAATGTATGCGTCCGGGTTGCGCTCAATACTGTCAACCATGACTTCGACAGCTTTCTCCATTTTCGGTACATTCAGTTCTTTATCGTTTTGCAAACTATCTTCTATCTCCTCCATCATTTGTGAGAGTTCTTCGTGCGATTGACGAGCTGTCTGTAACTCCTTCTCAGCTGTTTTTGTGATTTCGTAACTTCTTCGACCAATTTCATCGTGGTAAACAGGATCAGGTTGTGAGTGTGGATGATTGTTATCAAGTACGATCTCTTCATCCGGCGCCATGATGTAGACGTGACTGCATATCTCTTGTAGCTCTTCGATTTCCGATTCTTTCCGGACTGGAAAACCCTGGAACAGAAACGAGGTTTCGCCCCAGGGGCGATCCAGGCTGGAGACAAACATTCCAATCTTAAGTTCTGTAGAACTGATTTTCTTTACTGGCATGGCTTGGTCCTTATCGACACTGGCCGAAAAAAGAGTTTATGCGCGGCTAAGCCCTATCATCTTGTATATATAGCGGTATCTCGTGGCATAAACTTGAAAGAACGGCAGGGGGGGTATTTGAGAAGTAAACAACTATCTGTATTTAAAAGATTAATCTTAAAGAGGTCGGTCCAGTTTGCGGTAATTAATTGCTTCAGTCAGGTGGTGCGTCTGTATATCAACAGTTTCGTCCATATCTGCAATCGTGCGCGCAAGTTTGAGAATTCGATGATAGGCGCGCGCAGACAATTGCAGTTTTTCAATCGCCTGTTGTAACAGCATTTGATCTGACTGTTTCAGTGTGCACGCATCATCAATCTGTTGATGCGTGAGCTGACTGTTTAGTGTGTTGTTACGTTGTAGTTGTATTGTACGGGCCACTGTTACGCGTTCACGCACTACTGCACTGCATTCACCTTTCGGCCCTTGCATCTGATCAAAAGACAAGCGCGGCACTTCAACATGCATGTCAATTCGATCAAGCAGCGGACCGGATATTCTGCTTCGGTAACGTTGTACTTGTTCGCTGGTGCAGTGACAGCGTCCACCCGGATCGCCCAGCCAGCCACACTTGCAGGGATTCATTGCGGCAATCAATTGAAACCGTGCCGGGAATTCGGTCTGGCGCGCGGCGCGTGAAATCATGATGCGTCCGGACTCCAGCGGTTCACGCAATACTTCCAATACATTACGGTTGAACTCCGGGAGTTCATCCAGGAACAGCACGCCATTATGTGCCAGCGAGATTTCCCCTGGCTGCGGGTTGGATCCGCCCCCTACCAGTGCGGCGGCAGATGCCGTGTGATGTGGTGCGCGAAAGGCGCGGCGTTTCCAGGTTCGGGTATCAATGGGTTGACGACTGATCGATGCGATCGTTGCGGCCTGCAGTGCTTCGGTTTCCGTCATTTCCGGCAGGATGCCGGGCAGGCGGCTGGCAAGCAGGGACTTGCCGGTACCCGGCGGACCCAGCATTAACAGGCTGTGTCCACCGGTGGCGGCAATTTCAAGGGCCCGCCGTGCATGATGCTGGCCGCGTACATCGGCAAGGTCGGGTAAAACAGCATCATCAGCAGCAGGCAAACAGGGCGGCGCGTAATCTATCAGTGATGTTTTGGCCAGGTGTTGGGTAAGTTCGAGCAGGTGCAGGGCAGGGGCCAGCCTGGAGCCTTTAATCAGGCTCGCTTCGGCTGCGTTTTCCAGTGGAATGGCAAGTACGCGTTGCGTCTTTTTTGTGTGCAGTGCCATCGGTAATATCCCCTGTACTGCGCGCAGGTGACCGGACAGGGCAAGTTCCCCGGCAAATTCGTATTGCAACAAGTCGTTGCCGGGGATCTGTCTGGACGCGGCCAGGATGCCGAGTGCAATCGGCAAGTCATAACGACCGCCTTCCTTGGGCAGGTCGGCCGGGGCCAGGTTGATCGTGATGCGGCGTGCCGGGAATTCAAAGTGCGAATTCAGGATGGCGCCACGCACCCGGTCCTTGCTTTCCTTGACGACGGTTTCCGGCAGGCCAACGATCGACAGGCTGGGCAGGCCGTTGGAGAGATGGACTTCGACGGTGACCAGCGGGGCATCCATCCCGACCTGTGCGCGGCTATAGAGAATCGCGAGTGACATTTCCCGCCTCTTGAGTAATACGAGCAGGATAGGGAATCCTGTACTGCTGAAGCAGGTGCTGTAACCGGTAAACCGTGTCGGACAATGCTGATAAAGGGTGGTGAATCGCGGATGAAGTCCGCTTCTTCAGGCTGTAGTTGTATTCGGGGCTTATCGCGGATGCGATCCGCTCCTACAGGTGTGTGATCTGCGTGTGCGGGTTGCCTACCGGCGCTTTTGTTCCAGTTCGGCGACGGTCTTTTCGAGATGTTCAAGCTTTTCCCGGGTACGTGCCAGCACGCGGGACTGGACGTCAAATTCTTCCCGGGTGACCAGGTCAAGTTTGGCGAGCGTGCCTTCCAGCAGGGTACGGACGTTTTTTTTCACATCGCCCTGCAGTTCCTTCATCCCGGCCGGGAGGGTTTCGCTGATTTGGCGGGCAAGGTCATCGATGAGTTTCATATTGAGCATCCTTTCACCTTAGTCGATTTTCCGGTTTTACGTCCAGTCTGCAGCTGCACCGAAAGTGTGCACCGTTGCAGGGCATGCCTCCAGTAGTCGCACCAGGATTGTGCGTATTGTGAGGGCTCTCGCAACGTTAAAAATATATATCTTGTTGATACATATGTGAATTATTCAGATGGCACGGTTCCTGCTGTTCTATAGGGCGAATTCCCTTTTTATACAGTTGAAGTGGTTGTCATTGCACAGTGTTTAACCACAACTTGATTTGGAGATATTGAAATGATTAAGAAAACTTTACTTGCTGCGGCATTACTGGCGGGTTCACAGGCTGCATTGGCAGAAATCAGCGGTAACGTAACGTTGACGACCGACTACCGTTTCCGCGGTTATTCCCAGACAACCAGTGATCCTGCTGTACAGGGTGGTTTCGACTATAGCCATGAGAGCGGTTTCTATGCCGGTATCTGGGGGTCCAATGTCGAATTCGCCGGTAGTCTTGAACTCGATTACTACGCCGGTTTTTCCGGGGATATCACTGACGGATTAGGATTTGATGTCGGTATTATCTACTACGATTACCCGGGCGGTGATCTGGGTGGTGTAGATCCGGAGTTCACGGAATTCTATGGCGGACTTTCCGGTGATGTAGGTCCCGTTTCCCTCAGTGGCACCATTTCCTACAGTGATGATTACTTCGGCGAGTCCGGGAATTCATTCTACTACGATCTTGGCGCATCCTTTGGTCTGCCGCAAGATTTCACATTGTCCGCTCATTATGGTTATCAGACCATTGATGATGGCGAGATTACAAAGGCCGGTTTCTTTTCCAGTAATGAAGACAGCTATTCCGACTGGAGCATAGGCGTTTCCAGGTCCTATATGGATCTGGACTTTGATCTGTCGTATATCGATACCGACCTGGATAATGATGATGATTGTTTTGGCGCGAATGCATGTGAAGGCACCCTGGTCTTCAGCGTCAGCAAGAGCCTCTGATCAGTCATGAAACTGCCTGCCCTTCGGGGCAGGTATTTTAATTAAGGAGTAAGCAATCATGAAGCTAGTAACAGCAATCATTAAGCCGTTCAAGCTCGATGATGTCCGCGAAGGACTGTCGGAGATCGGTGTGCAAGGCATCACCGTCACCGAGGTCAAGGGCTTCGGACGTCAGAAGGGTCATACGGAACTTTATCGTGGTGCGGAATATGTCGTTGATTTCCTGCCCAAGGTAAAACTCGAGGCCGCTGTGTCTGCTGATATGGTCGACAAGGTCATTGAGGCAATTACCAAGGCAGCCAATACCGGCAAGATCGGCGATGGCAAGATTTTCGTTTCCAGTCTTGAACAGACAGTTCGTATCCGTACCGGTGAAACCGGTCCGGACGCGCTCTGATCAAGCAGACGGAGGAGAGCAAAAGTGGATGCATTAACTGAACTGAGTTATGCGCTGGATACCTTTTACTTTTTGGTAACAGGTGTCCTCGTAATGTGGATGGCCGCAGGCTTTTCGATGCTTGAGGCCGGAATGGTGCGTGCGAAAAACACGGCCGAAATTTTAACCAAGAATATCTCCCTGTTTGCCGTCGCCAGCATTATGTACATGCTGATGGGCTACAGCATCATGTATCCGGCAGAGGCCGTGAATGCCTGGTGGCCGGGTTTTGGCGACATTCTGGGCAAGACGGACAATACGGCAGCTGAAGTACTGGCCAGTGGCGGGGACACCTACTACTCCGGCCTGTCTGACTTCTTCTTCCAGGTTGTGTTCGTGGCAACCGCCATGTCGATTGTCTCCGGTGCCGTTGCTGAACGTATGAAGCTGTGGGCCTTCCTGTTCTTTGCTGTCGTGATGACCGGTTTCATCTACCCGATGCAGGGTTACTGGAAGTGGGGTGGCGGCGGCCTGGATGCGCTGGGTTTCCTCGACTTCGCCGGTTCCGGTGTGGTGCATCTGTGTGGTGCGACAGCCGCGTTTGCCGGTGTATTGTTGCTCGGTGCTCGTAAGGGCAAATACCGTGCCGATGGCTCGATCAACCCGATCCCGGGTGCGAACATGCCGCTGGCAACGCTCGGTACCTTCATCCTCTGGATGGGCTGGTTCGGGTTCAATGGTGGTTCCGAGTTGATTGTCTCGAATGTTGCAGAGGCCAACAACGTTGCACTGGTATTCGTGAACACCAACATGGCTGCTGCCGGTGGTGTGATCGCAGCGATGTTGACGGCACGCCTGTTATTTGGCAAAACGGACCTGACCATGGCGCTCAATGGCGCGTTGGCCGGCCTGGTGGCGATTACTGCTGAACCGTTATTCCCGACCCCGCTGCTCGCTACCATTATCGGTGCCATCGGTGGTGTGATCGTGGTGTTCTCCATCATCAGTCTGGACAAGATAAGGATTGACGATCCGGTCGGTGCCATTTCCGTGCACGGTGTGGTCGGCATGTGGGGCCTGATTGCAGTCGTACTCTCCAACCCGGATGCGACCCTGGTTGCCCAGCTGACTGGCCTGGGTGCCATCTTTGTCTGGACACTGGTAGCAAGTCTGGTCACCTGGGGCATCATTAAGATGGTGATTGGTATCCGCGTCTCTGAGGAAGAGGAATTCGCGGGTGTTGACCTCTCTGAATGTGGACTGGAAGCCTACCCGGAATTTGTGGGCTCACAGGGTTCCGGCAAGTAATCCTTATACAATAAAGCAGCAAGTTAGTACCAAACGGGCGCTTCGGCGCCCGTTTTTTTGCGTCCATGGATGGACGTACGTCGCGGGAGGCATGGATGCCGGGAGCGACGCCTTCACGCTGCCACGGTCTTTTTTCGTCCTGTCGGGTGAGGTATCCCACAGAGAAATAGGGGACAGACCACATTTTTTCTATCTTATCCACAGGAGTTCCGCCTTTTCTACAGAAAAAACGTGGTCTGTCACCTGTTATCCGACAGCACCATCGTGGTGCGTCCTCTGATATGATGCCCCCTCTTGGCAGGGGGTTACGAATAACCGGAGGCGAAAAATGAAATTAATTACGGCAATTATCAAACCCTTCAAACTGGAGGATGTGCGTGAGGCCTTGCATGAGATAGGCGTGCAGGGCATCACGGTCACGGAAGTGAAGGGGTTTGGGCGACAGAAGGGGCATACCGAACTGTACCGCGGGGCCGAGTACGTGGTTGATTTTCTGCCCAAGGTCAAAATAGAAATCGGCATTGCGGCAGACAAGGCCGACCAGGTGATCGAAGCGATCACCACTGCCGCCAATACCGGCAAGATCGGCGATGGCAAGATCTTTGTCTCGAATCTTGAACAAACAATACGTATTCGTACCGGTGAAACCGGACCTGACGCACTTTAAAAGTCCTGACTAAAATTTTTCCGGGGGGGAAATTCCAATGAGTTTTATTAAACCCAGGGGGCTGTCGGCCCTTCTTTTGAGTCTGCTCGCAACCAGTTTGCCGTCGTTGGCAATGGCCGATGAACTGAGTAGCGGTGATACGGCGTGGATATTGACATCCACGGCACTGGTGTTATTCATGACCATTCCGGGTTTGGCACTGTTCTATGCCGGCCTGGTACGCAGCAAGAATGTGCTCTCCGTCCTGATGCAGTGCTTTGCCATTACCTGCATGGTGTCAATCCTCTGGTTTGCCTATGGCTATAACCTGGCATTCGGTGATGGCGGCAGTATGAACCAGTGGATGGGTGGTTTCGGCAACCTGTTCATGTCGAATGTTGACCGCGCCAGTATGAGCGGCACCATTCCCGAGAGCGTATTTGCGATGTTCCAGATGACCTTTGCCATTATTACTCCGGCCCTGATTGTCGGCGCTTTTGCAGAACGCATGAAGTTTTCGGCCATGCTGCTGTTTTCTGCTATTTGGTCGACCATTGTGTATGCGCCGGTCTGTCACTGGGTCTGGGGTGGTGGTTGGCTCGGTGATATGGGGTTGCTGGACTTTGCCGGAGGTACGGTTGTGCATATCAATGCCGGTGTTGCGGCGATTGTTGCAGCGATGGTGCTTGGCAATCGCAAGGGTTTTGCCACCGTGGCCATGCCGCCGCATAACCTGACCATGACAGTGGCCGGTGCTGCGATGCTGTGGGTCGGCTGGTTCGGTTTTAACGCCGGCAGTGCACTGGCGTCCAATGGTGATGCCGGTATGGCGATGTTGGTCACGCACATCGGTGCGGCGGCCGGCTCTCTGGCATGGATGTTCATGGAATGGGTCCGCCATGGCAAACCCAGTGTGCTGGGTATTGTCACGGGCATGGTGGCCGGTCTCGGTACCATTACACCAGCATCCGGTTTTGTGGGCCCGCTGGGCGCACTGATTATCGGCCTGACGGCCGGTGTGGTGTGCTATACCGCAACCAGCTTTATCAAGCGGACGCTGAAAATTGATGACTCCCTAGACGTATTTCCTGTGCATGGTGTTGGCGGCATTCTCGGTACCATGCTGGCCGGTGTGTTTGTTGCCATCATGGGTGGTGCCGGTCTGGCGGAAGGCATGACCATGGGTGGGCAGGTAAAGGTTCAGTTTATAGGTGTTGCCGCAACAATTGTGTATTGCGGTATTGCAACCTGGATTATTCTAAAAATTGTTGATGTACTTGTTGGATTGCGTGTCAGTGAGGATGAAGAGACCGAGGGTCTCGATATCGTGCTGCACGATGAGACAGGTTATAACCTGTAGTTTAGGGTTGTTCCTGTTGTTTTGAGACGGGCGCCTCGGCGCCCGTTTTGTTTCCCACTCCGTCATTGCGAGCGTAGCGAAGCAATCTCCTGAATCCGGCAGCGGACCAAAGAGATTGCCACGTCACTTTGTTCCTCGCAATGACGGGGAGTGGTGAGGATTGTGCAATCCGTTCCTACAGCTTCTTATGACTCCCATCACAAAACGGCTGATCACTGCTGTGTTTGCAGCCGCATAACCAGACTTTTGTTTTTTCCGGGAGTTCGAATTTCACCGGCGAAAATTCGGTCCCCTTGTGCGAGCCATCGCAAAACGGCTGATTTTTTGATTTACCGCAGGCGCACCACCAGTAGGTGCCTGGTTCCAGTTCCTGTTCATAGGGTGATTTTTGTGCAATGGTTGGTTCTGACATGATGATTCCCGGATAGAATAGTCAGCTGTGAGTAAAGCACCGCCATTGCTGCAAATCAAGAACCTGCGCCGCCTGATGATCGGGCCACTGTCGCTGGATGTCGATAGCGGTGATTGCCTGTGCATTTCCGGGCCATCCGGCTCCGGCAAGTCGCAGCTGTTGCGTGCAATCGCAGACCTTGATCC
>DAOVYA010000292.1 GCA_030635865.1 Gammaproteobacteria bacterium
CATTGCGAGCACTCCCCCGTCATTGCGAGCACTCCCCCGTCATTGCGAGCACTCCCCCGTCATTGCGAGCGTAGCGAAGCAATCTCATGAATCTGGCAGCGGAGTTAATTCGAAAGAGATTGCCGCGTCACTGCGTTCCTCGCAAAGACGGGAGTTGTTTGCTCGTTAACGCGATCTGCTCCATTACTTCGTCATTGCGAGCGTAGCGAAGCAACCTCATGAATCTGGCAGCGGGCCCAACGAGATTGCCGCGTCACTGCGTTCCTCGCAAAGACGGGGTGTGTTAAGACATTGCCACGTCACTGCGTTCCTCGAAATGACAGTAACTATTCAAACGGGTGTTTGAGAATTATTGTTTCTGCACGGTCGGGACCGGTGGAAATAATGGCAATCGGTGTTTCACAAAGTTCTTCTACTTTGTTTAAATAGGCCTGTGCGGCTTGCGGGAGACCGTCAAGGGTTTTCACCCCCACTGTGGATTCCGACCAGCCCGGCATCTCGATATACTCGGGTTCACACTGCTCCATAAGGTCTGCACCCACGGGAGGGACATCAACACTGGAGCCCTGCAGCCTGTAACCCACGCAAATCCTGATGGTCTTTAATCCATCCAGTACATCGAGCTTGGTAATGCACATGCCGGTAACGCTGTTTATATTCAGTGAGCGCTTCAGGGAAACCGTATCAAGCCATCCGCAACGACGCTGACGCCCGGTGGTTGCACCAAACTCATGACCCTTCTCGCCCAAATGCCTGCCGTCGTCATCAAACAACTCGGTTGGGAATGGCCCTGCCCCGACACGCGTGGTGTAGGCCTTGACGATGCCAAGGATGTAATCAAGGTCACGGGGACCAACACCACTGCCACTTGCGGCACCACCGGCCGTTGTGGTCGACGAGGTCACATACGGATAAGTTCCATGGTCAATATCCAGTAACGCACCCTGCGCGCCCTCGAACATGATGTGCTTGCCTTGCTTGCGCATGTGATGCAGCAAACCCGGAATATCATGAACCAGCGGGGCAATCTGTTCGCCCTGCGCCAGGGCCTCATCAAGAACCTTTTCATAATCAACCGGATCGGCCTTGAAGTAATTCTCCAGGGCGTGGTTATGGTATTCCATCACTTCGCGCAGGCGCTCCGTGAAATGCCCGGGATCAAGCAGTTCGCCCAGTCGCAGACCACGACGCGATACCTTGTCTTCATACGCAGGACCAATACCACGGCCCGTCGTGCCGATGGCGTTCTTGCCACGAGCAATCTCGCGGGCCTGGTCCAGTGCAATATGGTAAGGAAGAATCAACGGACAGGACTCACTGATCTTCAATCGTTCACGTGCAGGCACGCCGGCTTGCTCCAGCATGGTTAGTTCTTCCAGCAAGGCGGTCGGAGATAGCACCACACCGTTGCCGATCAGGCACTGGACATTATCCCTGAGGATACCGGAAGGAATCAGGTGCAACACCGTTTTCCGGCCGTCTATAACCAGTGTATGACCGGCATTATGGCCACCCTGAAAGCGTACGACTGCCGACGCCCTGTCTGTCAGCAGGTCAACGACCTTGCCTTTGCCCTCATCACCCCACTGGGTACCGACGACAACAACGTTCTTACCCATGCTTGTTCTCTCTTTTAAATTTTTAAAAAATCAGGGCACTGTTCTATTGTTTGAACTATTCGTCATTGCGAGCTCATTCCCTCGTCATTGCGAGGAACAAAGTGACGCGGCAATCTCGTTGAGTCCGCTGCCAGAGTCATGAGATTGCTTCGCCACGCTCGCAAAGACGAGGGATATTTGTCCACATCACTTCGGTGCTCGCAATGATGAACAGACCAGGACTCCCTTAAACCGGTTTAACCACCCAGCCACCCTTCTCACTAACCAGCACCCGGTCACACCCCATCGTCTTCGCATCACCCGTCTGTCCTGGCAAACCACCTATCACACGCTCACCTTGCTGACGCAACTTCTGCACAGCTGTTGCCAGGGCAGGGTCTTTATCGGCCGGAGCAAATATCATGCTGTCCGGGGTAGCATAATCACGCTGACCCAGTTCAAACAGTGTTTTCAAATCCGTGCTGAAACCGGTCGCAGGCCGTGCACATCCAAACACCTCACCGATTGCATCATAACGGCCGCCACGGGCAATTTCCTGTCCACAGCCCGGTACGTAAATGGCGAATACCATCCCGGTCTGGTAATTATAACCCCGCAGTTCAGCGAGATCGTAATTCAGCATGACGCCTGCGGCCCTCTGTTCAAGCAGTGCAGCAATATCGCAGAGGTTATCCAGTGCCGCCATCACTTCATCACCGGCGCCGGCCAGCTGTTCACGAGCGGCATCCAGTACATCACGGCCGCCATTCAGCACGGACAGGGCGGCAAGCCGCCTGCACCGCGCCTCATCAGCTGAACTGGATGCAAGAATTTCATCAATCTCGGTGACTGCCTTGCGCTGCAGCGCATCAAATAAATCACTTTCCTGCTGCCCGCTCAAGTCCGCCTCCTGCGCAAGCCCCCGAAAGATACCCACGTGCCCGAGATCAATGTGTACATCCGCGATCTTCATTAATGCCAGGGATTCCAGCACCAGCGAAAGAATTTCAACATCGCTCTCGATCCCGGCATGACCGAATAATTCTGCACCAACCTGCAGGGGACTTCTGGATGCGCCAAACCCGTCCGTACGGGTGTGCAGCACAGTCCCGATGTAGCACAGGCGTGATGGCTCATCGCGCTGCAAGGGGTGTGCATCGATGCGCGCCGCTTGCGGAGTCATATCTGCCCGCAGGCCCATCATGCGCCCGGTGAGCTGGTCGGTAACCTTGAAGGTTTGTAAATCAAGATCAGTACCGCTACCCGTGAGCAGTGACTCCAGATACTCGATCAAGGGCGGCATTAC